>JAYSVR010000150.1:0-23971 GCA_043718445.1 Acidobacteriota bacterium
AGAGGTCGGAGGTTCAAATCCTCTCGCCCCGATTAACAGAATCAATACTTTAAGGCTTCCACTCGGAAGCCTTTTTCTTTGGTGTCACACATATTGTCCCACATAAGAATTTTCAGCCTGAACCAAATAAAAACTGCCGCCATCTGCCCTTGTGTTTTCAGGCCGATGCCGACAGCTTGTGTTTTCAGATTTTGGAAAATTTCTCAGCGCGCTCTCCAGCAATTTCAATAAATCCGAAAAGTTGAAAAACCTTTCACATCGTCGCTTTGCTTCGTCCTGTCAGTCCACCGACCATCAGCTTCGCGCCAATCAGACGTGGCTGATTGCCGATGTGCGTAGATTCCAGATAGCCATTATCCACTGCACGCCGAATCGTCGAGTAGCTGCATTTGCTCAACTCGGCGGCTTCGTTGAAGGTGTAAACGCCGCTCGGATAGATCGGAATGCTCATGATGGTTTCAGTGTTATTCGTCATGACGACAACTGCTTCAGGAATTTTTTCGAGAATGGTCTGCAACATGATTTCACCTCTTTGGTTGAATGATGGGTTGTGGTTTCAATACCGCAAAGTCAACGCCTGTTCAGCGCGGCGCGCGAGGTCGCGGCTAAGCAGCGTGACGATTTGCGACATCTGTTCGAGTTTGACGGCTTTGATGCCGGACGATTGCATCACTTCGGCGGCTTTGAGCGCTCCGGCGAAGTTGAGTTGATTCGCTTCGAGATTGAGTTGATAGGCTTGGTTCACGCCTTCGACTTGCTGGCGGTAGCCACTCTCTACACCGCCTGCTGCCAAATCACGGTGCCTGCCTGCCGCTTGCCCACTGCCTGAAAGATGGCCGCAGCCTGTTGGTTGGCTAGTTGGCTTGAGGTCTTCGCGTAATCTTCCGCCGCATCAATTCTCATCTGTCCAGTGTATTCATAATTTTCTACATGTTCGCCACGCGCCCGACGCACGGTGGCTACATTCGCATCGGCTGCGGTATTCGTGATGTTCGTTTCGTTCATCAGGCGTTGTGGGAACAACGCGGCTTTGGTGAGGTCGCGTGCCGCCGGCAGCAATGGCGCGGAAGCTCCGCCCAGATTGGCAAGCGCGCCGCCGATGTTTTCCGCCGCATTCGTAGAAGTCTCAGCCAACGTCCGCACATTGCGTTCGGATTGGCTGTTGCGAATGTCAACCTCTTCACGGCGCATGGAAATGTTAGTGGACTGCTGTCCGAAGCTGCGGTCGGCGAGCAAGCCGGTGACTTGTTGGCGGCGGCCTGCTTCGATCATCATGCCGAGCGAAGCCGTGCGTTGCGCTTCAGCCATCTGCGCCGACATCGTGTATCCACCCGCAATTGCACCCATCGCCTGCGAACGGCTCGATGCAGCGGATTGCAGACCAACAATCTGTTGCGCGCGTCCGGTCAAATTGCTCGCATCTCGAATAGAAGAGGCGCGTGCTTGTTCGGCTTGATACTGTCCCTCAATGCGCGTCTCACCGGCTTGGCGTTGCAAGGCCGTGCCGTATTTCACGCCCATCACTTCCAGACCTGTGGCTGCAAACGCTCCCATCCAACCTGAAGCAGTCGTTGAGACTGCTTCAAAGATTTGTCCGAAGGCGAGCTTGTAACTGATATACGGCGAAGCCAACAGCAACAACGAACTCAACACCATCATGATCATCAACACGATGCAGGCATAGACGGCTTGCGTCACGCGCGCCGGGTCGCCAGTGATTGCGCCATTAGCGTCTACACTAAAAAGGCTCGTCGCGGGGTCAATGATCTTGAAGGCCAGATTGCCCGTCACATAAACGGCCAAACCGAGAATGTGGCTGACCAGCGGCGTAACAAGCGTGAACACACCCGCGCTCCACGCAAACGGATACGAAATGCGTTGCGCCAGATTGCGATCAATGGCGAGCGCAATCGCGAAGGGCGCAAAGAGCCGCAGCCCGATTATCAGCAATGCACTCAAGATCGCCAGAAAGAGTTGTGCGAATTCGAGCAAGAAGCGTCCGAGCGTAATGCCAATGAAAATGTTGGTGAGATTCCACGACGACACATCGAGCATCTTGGTGATGTCGCGGAAGTTGGGACTTTCGCTGGTCAACGCGCCGATGGCTTCATCGGGTTTCGTGACAGCTTTGACGAGGAACATGCCTTCGGTGAACTTTTCGTAGTTCACATTGAAATCAAGTTCGGCTTGCCAAAACACTTGACGAAACTGCGTCACATTCACGATGTCGTAGCCGTCTTGGCTTGTCGCCCTTTTTCTCAACTTACCTTTGGCTTACTATGTTTTCGCAGTCGTATCCGAAGCCAAGTCCGTTTCTGTTTGGCAGCGTCAGCAAAAATTTGCTTTCGGTTCGGATATGGCAGCCAAGACGGGTTGAGATTCCGCTGCGAAGCCCCTTCATTTCAAGCCCCAACTTATCGGTTCAATTGCCCAAGGAATCCCGCATTACTTCTTCACCGCATTTTTGTCGTATCGGTCTGCTTCGATTCAGTCGAGCCAAAGACTGAAGGTTGAAAAAATCGGTCTAAACCAGATGAACCTTACTGACTACCACTCGAAATATTTCGCTTACGAATTAACCAAACGTTGCGCTTCTGACGATGAGAACAAGCTGGCCGGTGCCGTGGCAGGCGCGCAGGTTGATCTCAATCCGCATCAAGTCGAAGCGGCGCTCTTTGCCTTTCGCTCGCCTTTATCCAAAGGCGCGCTGATTGCCGATGAAGTCGGTCTCGGCAAGACCATCGAAGCGGGCCTGGTCATCGCGCAAAAATGGGCAGAGCGAAAGCGGCGCATTCTGGTGATTACGCCCGCCAATTTGCGTAAGCAATGGCATCAGGAAATGGCGGAGAAATTCTTTCTGCCTTGCGCCATTCTCGAAACGCGCTCTTATAACGAAGCCGTCAAGCAAGGCAACGTGCGCCCTTTTGAACTCAATGACACGGTTGCTATCTGTTCTTATCAATTCGCGCGCAATAAACAATCAGACGTGAGCGCAGTACCGTGGGACTTAGTCGTCATTGACGAAGCCCATCGTTTGCGCAACGTCTATAAAACCTCAAACGTCATTGCCAATGCCCTCAAGCTGGCCTTGGCGAGCAAGCCGAAGCTGTTGCTGACCGCGACGCCCTTGCAAAACTCTTTATTGGAACTCTATGGCCTTGTGAGTTTCATTGACGAGCATGCGTTCGGCGATTTGAAAAGTTTCCGCGAACAGTTTGCCAGCACCAACCAAGGCAGAGATTTCGATACGTTGAAACAGCGGCTGCAACCGCTTTGCCATCGCGCCTTGCGCCGCCAAGTCACGCCGTATGTCTCTTACACCGCGCGTCACCCCATCGTCGAAGAATTTGAACCCGGTGAAGCCGAAGACCGGCTGTATGAACTGGTTTCTGAATACTTGCGCCGTCCGAACATTCAAGCCTTGCCCGCTGGTCAACGCACGCTGATGACCTTAGTTTTGCGCAAGCTGATGGCGTCTTCGACGTTTGCGATTGCGGGTGCGCTGACCACGATTTCTAAACGGCTGAAAGAAAAGCTGGGTCAGTCACCCGCGCCGGATTCGCTAGCCGACGAGTTGGATGAAGATTACGAAGCGCTGGATGAAACCGCCGAAGAGTGGCCTGAAGACGACGCAGAAGAAGCGTTGTCAGCGGCTGACCGCGCCGCGTTGGTTGCCGAAATCGCCGACCTCGAAGAGTTCACCAACCTCGCCACGTCCATCGAACACAACGCCAAGGGGAATAAGCTGCTGACCACATTGGCGCGCGCGTTCGCCCAAGCCAAAGAGTTTGGCGCAGCCGAAAAAGCCATCATCTTCACCGAATCGCGCCGCACCCAAAGCTATCTCTTGCGCCTGTTGTCTGACAGTCCTTATGCCGAAGGCATCGTGCTTTTTAACGGCTCGAACACTGACGAAAGCTCCAAAAAGATTTATAACGACTGGCTGAAACAGCACAAAGGCACTGACCGCGCGACTGGTTCGCGTACGGCGGATATGCGTTCGGCGTTGGTTGATTATTTTCGCAGCGAGCAAGGGCGCATCATGATCGCCACCGAAGCCGGAGCCGAAGGCATCAACCTGCAATTCTGTTCGCTGGTCGTCAATTACGACTTGCCGTGGAACCCGCAACGCATCGAACAACGCATCGGACGCTGTCACCGTTATGGTCAAAAATACGATGTCGTCGTTGTCAATTTTCTTAATCGAAATAACGAAGCCGATCAGCGCGTTTATCAATTGCTCGACCAGAAGTTTCAGCTTTTCAACGGCGTGTTCGGAGCCAGTGACGAAGTGCTGGGCGCTATCGAATCAGGCGTGGATTTTGAAAAACGCATTGCCAGCATTTATCAACGCTGCCGCCAGCCCCAAGAAATTGATGCCGCCTTCACCCAACTTCGTCAGGAACTCGATCAGGAAATCACTGAAACCATGCAGCGCACGCGGCAACAGTTGCTCGAAAATTTCGATGACGACGTGCGCGAGAAACTCAAGTTACGCGACCAGACCGCGCGCGACAGCCTTTCGCGGTTTGAGCAAATGTTGATGCAACTAACGCGGCATGAATTGAACGGCTACGCAGAGTTTCTTTCAGACGAAGCGTTTCTGTTGCACCAAAACCCTTTTCCCACTAGCGACATTCCGCTCGGTCGTTATGAATTGCCGCGCCGCAACGGCGAAGCCCATCTTTATCGCTTGCAACATCCGCTGGCTGATGCGGTTTACTCACAAGCCTTGAGCCGTGAGTTGCCGTCTGCCGAAGTGGTTTTCGATTATCAGGAATACGCAGGCAAAATTACGATTCTGGAAAAGCTGTGCGGCCAAGCGGGTTGGCTCAGACTTGGGCTTTTCACCGTGACGGCGCTTGATCAAATCGAAGACCATTTATTGTTTGCGGCAAATACTGACGACGGTCAGACTTTGGATGCAGAGTTGGCCCGCTTGCTTTTCAAGTTACCGGGCAAGACGGGCGAATTGACCAACGCACCCGCTGAATTCACGCAATTGCTGGATGATGCAACGCACGCGCAACAACATGCGATTCAGCAAAAAGTTTCTTCGCGCAACGCGCAATTCTTTGAAGCCGAAGCCGCCAAGCTCGACGCGTGGGCCGATGATTTGAAAATCGGGTTGGAGCGCGAGATCAAAGAGTTTGACCGTCAGATAAAAGAAGCCCGCCGAGCGGCGACCACTGCGCTCACGCTCGAAGAAAAACTGGCTGGTCAAAAACAGGTCAAGGCGCTCGAAGCGACGCGCAATCAAAGACGCCGCTCGCTTTTCGATGCGCAAGATGAAGTTGATCGGCAACGCGAAGTTTTCATCGCCCAGATTGAAGGAAAGCTGCAACAGAAGAATGACTTTGAATCTTTGTTTACGATTCGCTGGAAGCTGCGATAAGCGATATGGAGTGCGACGGCTCCGACGTCGCTTTCCTAGTCCTGTTGGGAGCGGCGAGCGTGGGAGTTACAGCGTGACTCTCAATCGCCCTGGTCGCCGAGACGAATAGAAAAGCGATGAAGTCTATGGAGTGCGACGGCTCCGGCGTCGCTTTCCTAGTCCTGTTTGGGAGCGGCGAGCGTGGGAGTAACGGCGTGACTCTCAATCGCCCTGGTCGCCGAGACGAATAGAAAAGCGACGTCGGAGCCGTCGCACTCCAAATAAGCTGCAACAGAAGAATGACTTTGAACCTTTGTTTACGATTCGCTGGAGGTGTGCATGAGCGAAACTGCATCCCCCTTACCTGAAGAAGAGTGTCCGCGGCAGAGGTTCGAGAACGAAGGCTTTGCATCGTTAGTTTAAGGAGGTTCACTTTGGCAAAGAAAAGAAACCCTGACACGCCTGAAACCGCGCTGGTGATTCCGGCCAAAGAAGGCGAAGTCTTGCTGTATCAGACAGAGGACGGGCTGAGTCGAATCGAAGTCCACGTCGTCAATGAAACCGTGTGGCTATCGCTCAACGAAATCGCGGAGCTTTTCCAACGTGACAAGTCAGTCATTTCCCGGCACGTTCGTAATGTCTTCGATGAAGGAGAGTTGCAGCCCGACGCAACTGTTGCAAAATTTGCAACAGTTCAATCCGAAGGTGAAAAACAGGTAACTCGGCAGATTGAGTATTACAACCTCGATGTAATCATCTCAGTCGGCTATCGCGTGAAATCGCAGCGCGGCACGCAGTTCCGCATCTGGGCGACCCAGCGGCTGCGCGAATATCTGATCAAAGGCTTCACGATGGATGACGAGCGCCTGAAAAAGGCGGGCGGCGGCGATTACTTCGATGAATTGCTGGCGCGCATCCGCGACATTCGTTCGTCGGAAAAAGTCTTTTGGAAAAAGGTACTGGACATTTATGCGACGAGCAGCGATTACGATCCGAAGGTCGAAACTTCGAAAAAGTTTTTCGCGACGGTGCAAAACAAGATGCACTGGGCGGCGCACGGTCACACGGCGGCAGAAGTCGTGCATGAACGCGCCGACGCCAAACTGCAATTAGTCGCTACGCAAGTCGGCACTGATGTTATAGGCCGATTCATCGGCCTTTCCCGTAGGGCAATTAGGCCAGCCCGTTCAGGGCTGGTAAAGATGTGGTAATTCGTTTCGTAGCCCGTTTGAACGGGCTTTTGCAGCGGCTTTAGCCAGATGCCTGGCGGCTCAAGCTCGCCGAGGGAAGGACGCTAAAGCGCCCTGATGGAGTGGCGCGCTTGTTCACCAGCCGTAAACGTGCTGGCCTATTTGCCCTGCGGGGAAGCCCGCTGAAAGCGGGCTGAAACCGTGGCGTAACTTGTCTTGTGCAGTGACGAATGGCTGTTGTTTCCCGTATCACAACGATCTTCAAAATAGCGGCTAACGTACTGAACGCGGTTAGGAAACCCAAGGTTTGCGACCACTTCAGAGCGCGTTGGGTTCACCTCGAAGATCTGCTGCAAAAGCAAGGCTGGAGTTTTTGATTGTGAAGAAACAGAAATTGGAACTCACCTGGATTGGCAAAGAGCATCGCCCCCGTCTGGAACCACGCATCCTGCTGGAAGACCCCGACAAGTCTTACCACGCCGCGCAGCGCGTGAGTGACGACGACCACTTCGATAACCGGCTCATCTTTGGCGACAACCTGCTGGCGTTGAAGGCGCTCGAACAGGAGTTCACCGGCAAGATCAAGTGCATCTTCATTGACCCGCCGTACAACACGGGCAGCGCGTTTACGCATTACGATGACGGTATTGAGCATTCACTTTGGCTGACACTCATGCGCGACCGACTTGAGATTCTTCATCGGCTCCTCAGAGAGGACGGGAGCTTATGGATCACAATTGATGATAACGAGGCGCATTACCTCAAGATTTTATGCGATGAGATATTTGGGCGGCTCAATTTCGTGGCGAATGTGCTTTGGCAAAAGTCGCACACCCGCGAAAACCGAACCGACATTTCAACTGTACACGACCATATTCTAGTGTTTGCAAAACAACGTGAAGCTTTTAAGAACACTAGGAACCCATTGCCGTCTTCAGATAGCCAATTAGACCGTTACTCAAATCCCGATAATGATCCTAGAGGCACATGGGCATCGCTTCCCGCTCACGCAAAGGCGGAAAAAGGAAGAAGGCAGGCACAGTTCTTTACGATTACGACACCTTCTGGGCGAAAGGTTGACCCACCGGCAGGCCGATGCTGGCTTTATACAGAAGTGCGATTTCTAGAGATGGTCGCTGACAATCGAATTTGGTTCGGCTCTGATGGTGGCAATGCTCCCCGCGTAAAGAAGTTTCTTTCAGAGGTGCAGCCTGGATTAGTGCCTTCGACAATTTGGCTTCACACTGAAGTCGGAACAACTGGAACGGCAAAGTCTGAGCTTACACAGTTGTTTCCTGGTGAAACGCCATTCTCAACCCCAAAACCTGAAGCGATGCTACAGCGCATTATTCATATTGCTACTAACCAAAACGACCTTGTTCTCGACTCCTTCGCCGGTTCCGGCACGACTGGCGCAGTCGCCCACAAAATGGGACGCCGCTGGATCATGGTCGAACTCGGCGAACACTGTCACACGCACATCATTCCGCGCTTGCAGAAAGTCATTGACGGCGCAGACCCCGGCGGCATTACGTCGGCGGTCAACTGGCAGGGCGGCGGCGGCTTTCGTTATTACCGGCTCGCGCCTTCGTTGCTCGAAAAAGACAAGTGGGGCAACTGGGTCATCAACAAAGAATACAACGCGGCGATGCTGGCCGAGGCGTTGTGCAAGCTGGAAGGATTCACTTACGCGCCGAGCGAAACCGTCTATTGGCAGCACGGCCATTCGACCGAACGCGATTACCTTTACGTCACGACCGCCAAGCTCAACCACGAACAGTTGCAACAACTCGCTGACGAAGTCGGCGCTGACCGTTCGTTGCTGGTGCTGTGTACGGCCTTTCGCGCGCGGCCCGATCAATATCCCAACTTGACGATCAAGAAGATTCCGAAACAGGTGCTGACGCGCTGTGAGTGGGGCCACGACGATTACAGCTTGCAAGTCGAGAACCTGCCACAGGCTCCGCCCAAGCCGGGACAGCAGGGATTGTTCTAGCTATGGAGTGCGACGGCTCCGACGTCGCTTTTCTAGTCCTATTGGGAACGGCGGGAGTGGGAGTTACGGCGTGACTCTCAATCGCTCTGGCCGCCGAGACGAATAGCAAAGCGACGTCAGAGCCGTCGCACTCCATAGGAGACGCAATGCCTGAAAGCAGCGAACCCGTAAAAGATTGGCCGCACGCGCCCATTCATCGGCTGGATGGGTCTGGCGTTTTTATGGTCACCAGCGCGACCTTATACAAAAAACTGATCTTCAATTCGCCTGACAAGCTGACGTTGCTGGAAAACAAGCTGCTCACGTTGACGCGCGATTATCAATGGCAACTAGAAGCCTGGGCCGTCTTTGCCAATCACTATCACATCATCATTCGCAGCCAGCCGGAAACACAGCCGGACAGTCTGAAAAAGCTGCTGAAACATCTGCACAACCAGACTGCGGTTGAATTGAACCGGCTGGATGGCGTGACGGGGCGGAACGTCTGGTATAACTTCTGGGACACTAGGCTGACCTATGAAAAGTCGTATTTGGCCCGGCTCAATTACGTTCATCAAAACCCAGTCAAACACGGCTTGGTAGCCGTGGCGAATCAATATCCGTGGTGTTCTGCCGCCTGGTTCGAGCGAGTCGCCACGCCGGCTACGATCAACACGATCTATAGCTTCAAGACCGACACCGTCAATGTTTATGACGAATATTGAACTATGGAGTGCGACGGCTCCGACGTCGCTTTCCTAGTCCTTTTCCGGTGCTGAGAATGGGAGGAATCCCGTGACTCTCAATCGCCCTGCTGCCCAGACGAATAGTAAAGCGACGTCGGAGCCGTCGCACTCCAAAACAATATGAACCGACACGTCAACGCCATCAGCGGTCGTTTGAGCTTGCGTCCGCCGCAACGCACTTCACTCGAAATCCTGCATCGCATTACCGAGATCGTGCCGCCGCAGAAAGACGCCGACATTCAGGCTGCGCTCGAAATAATCCGCAGCGAATTCCCCGGCGTGACCGATTTCGAGCGCGAGTTTCCTTCTGTCTGTTTCGCGCTGGCGACCGGCGTAGGCAAGACGCGGCTGATGGGCGCGTTTATCAGCTACCTGCATCTGGCGCACGGCTTGAGCAACTTTTTCGTACTCGCGCCGAACCTGACGATTTACAACAAGCTGATTGCTGACTTCACCCCTAATACGCCGAAGTATGTGTTTCGCGGCATTGCCGAATTCGCCACCGATCCGCCCGCCGTCATCACGGGCGACACCTATGAACAGGAAGCGCGCACGCTGTTTGACGCGCAGATTCGTTGCAAGGTGAACATCTTCAACATCTCGAAGATCAATTCCGAAGTGCGCGGCGGCAAAGCGCCCAAGATCAAACGGCTGTCGGAATACATTGGCGAAAGCTATTTTGAATACCTCGCCGGCTTGCCCGACCTGGTTTTGCTGATGGACGAATCGCATCGTTATCGCGCTTCGGCAGGCGTGCGCGCCATCAACGAATTGAAACCCGTGCTGGGCTTGGAGCTAACCGCTACGCCCTTTGTCGAAACCAGCAAAGGCGCGATTCCATTCAAGAACGTCATTTTTGATTATCCGCTGGCGCGCGCGATGGCCGATGGTTTCGTCAAAGAACCCGCCGTCGTTACGCGCAAAGATTTCAACCCGGCGGGCATGGCTTCCGAAGAAATCGAACGGCTGAAACTCGAAGACGGCGTACGCTTGCACGAAAGCGTCAAGGTCGAGTTGGAAACTTACGCGCGTGAATCGAACCAAGCCATCGTCAAACCTTTTCTGCTGGTCATCGCACGCGACACGACGCACGCGGGCCAGTTGTTGCAGTTGATGCAGGACGACAAATTTTTCAACGGCCATTACCGCGACAAAGTCATTCAGGTGGATTCGAGCCGGACGGGCGCGGAAGAAGAAGCGATGATCGAACGCTTGCTCAAAGTCGAACACACCGACGAGCCGACCGAGATTGTCATTCACGTCAACATGCTCAAAGAAGGCTGGGACGTGACGAACCTTTACACGATTGTTCCGCTGCGCGCCGCCAACGCCCGCATTTTGATTGAGCAATCCATCGGACGCGGCCTGCGGCTGCCTTATGGCAAGCGCACCGGCGTCGCCGTCGTAGACCGACTGAACATCGTCGCGCACGACAAGTTTCAAGAGATCGTTGACGAAGCGAATCGCGCCGACTCGGCGATTCGTATGCAAACGCTGGTGCTAGACCCCGACCAATTGCAGCAGAAAACCGTCACGGTCGTTTCGCAACCCCAACTCGCCACGAAGCTTGGCTTTCAACCTTCGCAACAGACGAGCAGTACGCTGGTGGCGGGGCAGAACGAAGCGCCGATCTTCACCCAACCCGAAGAGCAAAAGGTTGCGCAACTCGCTTACGCCGTGATTCGTGAATTGGAAAGCAAACCGCAATTCGTGCCTTCGGTCGCGCATTTGCAGAAGCCCGAAGTGCAAGCCGCCATCGTACGCGCCGTCACTGAGCAATATCGTCCGGCGCAAGAAGACCTTTTTGAAAAGCCCGACATTGCCGCCGTCGTCGCCAAAACCGTCGCCGTCGTCGAACAGCAAACCATAGACATCCCGCGCATTCTGGTCGTACCCAAAGGCGAAGTGCGTTCCGGTTTCAAGCCGTTTCAACTCAAGCTCAATACCTTGCGTTATCCGCCCGTGTCTGAAGAACTCTGGATTCAAACACTCAGAACCAACCATCTGGAAGTAATTGCGCTCGGCAAAGGCGGCATCGAAGAAGCGCGGCTGGAAGATTACGTGGTCAGCGGTTTAGTAGATTTCGACGACATCTCTTATGACGATCACGCCGACTTGCTCTATGACTTGGCGAGTCAAACCGTGCAGCATTTCAACGGTTATCTGGCTGCGGACGAAACGCGCAAAGTCTTGCGTTGTTATCAACGCAACATCACCCAATTCATTCACGCCCAGATGCAGGATCATTATTGGGAAGACACCGCTGGTTATGAGGTCGAAGTCAAAAAGGGTTTTATGGAATTGAAGAAATGTGCTTATACATCTTCGGCTACGGAAGCGCCGTTGGATTACCGCGAAGCCCCAACCGACAAGAGCAATATGGCGAAATACCTGTTCGGCGGCTTTGAACGATGTTTATATCCGCTGCAAAAATTCCACTCCGATTCCGAACGCAAACTCGCCGTGATTTTGGAACGCGAAGCTACTAAGTGGTTCCGGCCAGCGAACGGACAGTTCCAGATTTTTTATAAAGTCGGAGCAGACCATAAAGAATATCAACCTGACTTTGTAGCCGAGACTGCCGAGTGTATTTATATGTTGGAACCCAAAGCCGCCAACGATATGACTGATGCTGAGGTGCTGGCGAAACGCGATGCCGCCGTGCAATGGTGTCAACGCGCGACGGAATACGCCAGCAGCTATGGCGGCAAGGGTTGGCGGTATGTGCTGATTCCGCACGATGCCATCGCCAGCAACATGACTTTGGCAGGATTGGCAAAACAATTCGGAGCTTTCTGACTGCTGGAATTTTCTGCCTGCCTGTCGCCACAACGCCGAACTCGCGCACGAAGCCGCCGCCGTCATCCTCAACGTAGACGCCAATAAAAGCTCTACGGCTGACCCGTTTTGGCCCATCCGGTTAGTAAAGCTGCTGAGACGGCGGCGTTGACGGCGATCATCTTGCATCTGGCGCAGGCGCACGAACGGCCTACGCCCGCCCCACTTCTTCAAAGATTCAGGAATTGGTTTCAATTTATTCGCTCACTGAACTCAATCAAATGATGATGGCGTCGGGCGATGCGCGCGTACCTTTGTATTGGGGATGTTCACGAAGGTCGAACCGAAGCTGCAAGGCGGCGTACTCATCGGCATCGGCGTGCGTTGCGCCGCCTTCGTCATTTAGAAACATTGGCCCAATGCGAAAGCGTTGAGCGCGCCGATTACGCCGGTGATGGCGGCGCGCGGCATTCGACTGGTGAATTTCGCCGAACTGCGCCGCCCGCGCACCGCCGTTTACGTCGTCGTACCCGAAGGCGATGCGCTGCGTTACAAGGCCGTGCTGGCGACACTGTTCGGTTTGGCTGCGAGCGAATTGCGCAAAGGCGAACTCAATGACGACGCGGCTTCCGTGCTTTTCAACTTTGACGAAGCGGGCAACATCGTCTTCACAGCATGGGCACGGCCTTGCTGAACTGCTCGGCGTAGGCTGTGGCCGTCGTCTTTGCGTAGCTCCCCCAGCTATCGAAAGACATCAGAGCATCGGGCAGGTTTACGCTTATTACGGCGCAGACGGCGGCGATGCGGTGTTGGGTTCTATCGGCACGATGCTGTTCCTGCCCGGCCTCGATCAGCGCACGGCAGAATACGCCAGCAAGCGCATCGGACGGGCTACGGTGTGGCAAGCGACTTCGATAGATGTGAAAAAGGGCGATCAGCTTGATTCCGAACGCTCCGCCGAAGTCGGGCGCGCGCTGCTCGACGCTTCCGAAGTGCGTCGCCTCGTCAAACATCGCCAAGCCGTCGCCATCACCCAGCCAGCGATGTTCACTCGGTCGGCGATAAGCGATCACCCAAATCAACGCCAGCACGAGTCCCGCCGCGCCCGTGACGACAAACGCCATCCGCCAGCCGAAGCGCAATGCCAGAAACGCGACAATCGGCGCGGCCAGCGCGGCTCCGAGCGTTCCGCCCATGGTGTAAACGCCGACCGCGATGCCTTTTTCGCGCGCCGGAAACCATGGCGAAATCGCTTTGGCCGCAGCCGTGTTGTTGCCCGGTTCGCCCAAGCCCAGCAACGCGCGATAAAACATCAGCGAGCGAAAGCCCGTCGCCAATCCGGTCAACAGATTGGCGATTGACCACCAGACCAGAAACCCCGTCTGCGCCGCGCGCGGCCCCCAGTGATCTACGATGCGGCCCGACAGCAGATAGGCGAAGGTGTAAGCGAACAGAAACGCCTGCACAACTTTCGCATAAGTCAGATCGTTCAGGTTCAACTCGCGCTGAATCGTCGTCGCCAGAATCGAAAGCGTCTGCCGATCAATGTAGTTGATGACCGAAGCCGCCAGCAGCAACGCGGCGATAAACCAGCGCAGATGCGGAATCGTGATGCTGGTCGGCGTGGTTTCGAGTTGGGACGTGCTGGTGAAAAAGCCGCTGGGCATTTTGCGAGCAGAATAATTCGCCATATTGAGCAACTGATCGGTGTGGGCAAGGCAACGTTGCCAGACTGCCAATCAACCGGGTAAAAGGCGTGTAAAAGGTTCAACCGTTAAGAGGTAGTTCGAATATGCCAACGGTGTTTAGACAGGACGGCTTCAGCTTTATGATCTATCCCGACGATCACGAGCCGAGCCACACACGTCAGGAAAGCAGGCACAGAGGTCGTCATCAATCTGGGCGACGCGCTTATCGCTCCGCACATGCGTCAGAACAAGGGAATGCCCAAACAGGAAGTGCGAAAAGCACTCAGGATTGTTTACGCGCGCCAGGACGATTTGATCGCAGTTTGGGAGGAATTTCATCAATGATAAAAGCAGGTAAATGGACGTTGACGGAAGAAGAATTCGAGCGCCAGTTTGCTGAGGCTACGCGGCGTGGCGAAGAATCGCTCAAGACTGAGATTCAAGCAATGCGGGCGTATTACGACGCCGCCGCTCACCGACTGGTGATCGAACTGAAAAACGGCGCAACCCACAGCGTACCGTGCCAGTTGCTGCAAGGGCTGCGCGATGCCGACCCCTTAGACATTGCCGCTGTCGAGTTGGGGTTGCGCGGGGCTTCGTTGCACTGGGAAAAATTGGATTGGGATTTCACCGTCGGCGGGCTGGTACGTGGCATCTTCGGCACCGCGAAGTGGATGGCACAACTGACCGCTGGCGACGACCGCGCAAAGGCGCGCGCTACGGGCAAAGTTACGACCAAATCCGCAGCGCAGCGCTCGCCCCGCGCCGCCGCGACTTCCGCCAACAGCAAGCGCGGACGAAAAGCTGCCTAAACTTTTGCACTTCCGTTGACTCGCCAGAGAAGCCAAAGACGAAATCCGCCCGCTCGCCGCTGGCCTTAAGGCGGCGAAAAAAACATGAAGTCACAGAGCTGCTTTACGCTCGATATTCGCTAAAACCCGCCACTAATTGCCGGAATGAAGTCGGTTTATATTTCTCAAAGCTCGCTTGATCTACAAAAACGAAGCCATACTTCACCTCTGATTGCACTCGGTTAAGGTCTTCGCACCATTGCCTTAGCCGTTGTATTTTCAGCGGCACGTCCAAATCTTCCAGCCCCTTGGTTTCGATGATGAAGATTTCTTTCTCGGACAGCTTGACCAGAAAATCCGGGTAGTAGTTGGAAATATCGCCATCGGCTTTCACGTAATCCAGCTTGAACCGCACAGCCAGATAATTCTTGGCGTAAGACACCACGTCATCGCAATCTTCCAGAAAGCCCGCGAACAGCAGTTCAAAATGGCTGTCGCCGATGATGCGGTTAAAGACACTCTTTTTCGGAATCAGATAGCCTTGATCTTTCACCACAAAAGGCCGGGTTTGTCGCAACTTGATGTAGTCGCGGATTTCGGCGTCGCCTTTGTCTTGCACGGTTAGCGCGTTAATCGCCTTCTTGAAGGTTTCGAGCAAGGTTTTCGTCGCGGCCAATTCTGACAAGTTGCGCAACGTATTTGGGTCTTCGAGTTCCACCGCTTTATCAAACAAGCCATCTTGGATGAAAGCCTTTACCTTGCCGTAAAGCACGTCATAACCGCTAATCAGGCGCAAATCTTTCATCACAGTTTGCGTGAAATAACCAATCACGCTGCGGTAATCGGCAATGCCTGTCGTATCCAGCACAGTGGTATGGGTCACGTCACCGGTGGTGATGTCTTTGAAAACGATTTCCCGCTGTTCGGCTTCGCTGAACTGGTAATAGATCACGCGTTGGTAAGGCTGGTTGCGAAGCTCAAGTCCGGCAAGGTTTTTATATTCGCGGTAAACACGCGGCGTCAGCACGGGAATTTCGATGTCCAGCGCGTCTAAATCCTTCTTGTCATTTTCGTGGTCAATTTCCACGACCAGCGGGGTTTTGGCTTGCGCGCCTTCGCCCATGGGTTTTCGTTCGAGCACGACGCCTTCAGCTTGAATCGAATCCACGAAATCCATGAAAGCGTCAGTGCCGACGACGCTGACATATTCTTCGACGCCACCGGGATACATCTTGCGCAAGCCGCGCCCTAGTGTTTGTTCGGGCAGGATGTTGCTTTTGGCTGAATAGGCGCGCAGTCCGACGATGGTCGTCACGTTGCGCACATCCCAGCCTTCTTTCAGCACGAGGACAGAAACAATTGCTTTGTAAGGGCTATCCAAACCATCAATCGTGTTGGCTTGCTCGCGCAACTTGTCTAGCTCTTCTTTGCTTTTGCCCGAAGCCGATTCTGAAATTTCGCCGTTCGCTTTGGTGTGAATGACCAGCACTGCGCCTTTCAGTTCGGGATAATTGCCTTCCAGATATTCGGCTACGTCGTCACAATTGCGCGTGTCGTCGGTCATCACGAACAGGATGGCTTTCTTGCCCAGTTTTTCGTGTTCGGTGTGAGCCTTGCGCCATTCCACCACGCCCAGATTCAGGTAATCGGCGTAACGTTCGGTGTATTTCGCGCTTTGGCGTTCGACCAGTTTGGCGCGACTGGCGGCATCGGGCAGCACGGGATGTTTAACTACGTTTTGCTTGATGGCTTCGACCAGCGGGTAATCGCTGACCGTTTGCACGAAGATTGCCCCGTTGTTGTGCTTGGGCGTAGCGGTTACATCTAATTGCAGCGCCAACGCCGCGCCTTTTTGTTTGAGGCGGTTGTGTATGTCTTCGATAGATTTGAACCAGGCCATGCGCGGGTCGTGAATGTGATGCGCTTCGTCGTTCAGCACCATCAACTCATCAATGTCGCGCACGATCATGCCTAAATCCACTTTGGAATCGGTGGTCGCGCCAGTCGGACGCTTGCCCAGAAAGTAATCCATCGTGTTTTCATCATCGGGCGAAGGCGGCAAATCATCGCCCGCATACACGCGGTGGATATTGGTGAGGAAGATGTTGCCGGTGGGCCGCGTGATGCGCACGTCGTCTTGCACATGCAGCGTCAGTTGAAAGTCATCGCGCCAGTTGCGCCCATCCACGCCGTTGTCGGGAATCACCGGATCGGCAAAGAAAATGCGCAGTCCCTGAAAGTCTTTATAAATGCGATCAAGCACAATGATATTGGGCGCAATCACTAGAAAGTTGCGCGCCAGTTGCGATTCCGGCTCATAGAGCTTGTGATAAAAGCTCCACGCCAGCGCCAGACTCATGACCTTAGTTTTGCCCGCGCCGGTCGCCATCTTCACCACAAAGCGCCGCCAGGTTTCGTCAAACATTCCCGCCGACACCGCGCCCGAACTGTCGAAGCGCATCAAATCAAACTTGTCTTGCACGCCGACCACGTCATACAGGTAGATGATCGTTTCCAGCGCTTCGCGTTGGGCGAAGTAATACTGAAACTCGGTCATCCCTTCCCGTAAAGCCCCATCGGTTTGCGGCAATAGATGCGGCGTGTTGAACCACCAATTGAGCAAGCTCTTGCTGGTGTCGGTCGCGCCGACATAGCCGCTATCACGCCAATCTTTCACCTTGCGACGCAGTTGCGGAACCAACGGCGGCATCAACTTTTCCGCACTGGTTTCGCGCAAGGCTTCGTCCGCCGGAAACCAGCGCAGGTTCGGGTCGAGAATGACATAAGGCGATTCGGGAAAGTCTTTATGCAGCGCCATTATTTGTCTCCTGCTTCAAGCCGCTTGATGCCTGGGTCGTTGGTCAGCAAGCGCATCTGGTGAATGGCAAGCTGATTCAACTTGCGCAGCCGTTCGGCCTGCGGCGTCTGCTCTCGGATGAACAGCGCGTTCAGGTTTTCCAGATTGGAAAGGCAGACGAGTTGCGACACGTTCGCGTAATCCCGAATGTTGCCTTTCTCGCCCGGATGGCTGTCGCGCCACTCCTTCGCGGTCATGCCGAACAGAGCCATGTTCAGCACGTCCGCTTCTGAGGCGTAAATCAGGTTGATCTGTGGCAGAGTCAGTTCCGGCGGAATCAGATTCTCTTTGATCGCGTCGGTGTGAATGCGGTAGTTGATTTTGGCGAGATTGCGCCGAATGTCCCAGCCGAGTTGCTTATGCTCTTCGTCCTTGAGCCGCTGGAATTCCTTGATGAGATAGAGTTTGAATTCAACTGAAATCCAGGCGGCAAACTCGAAGGCAATGTCTTTGTGGGCATAGGTTCCGCCGTAACGACCTGCTTTAGACACGATGCCGATGGCTTTGGTTTTTTCGATCCATTGCTTGGGCGTTAAAGTGAAACTGTTGAGTCCGGCCAGCTTTTTAAACCCGTCGAATTCGACGGGTTTAAAATCCGGGTTGTTCAACTGCTCCCAAATACCCAGAAACTCAATCGTGTTACGGTTTCTCAGCCAGTTACGAATCAAATCATCAGTCCGCTCGGCGTCTTTGTACCGGGCAATGTCGGTGAGGCTGATGTAGTCCACCTCGTTCCGCGTTTGAACCGTGATTTCCTCGTTCAGCACTTTGATCTTCGCCATTAGCTTAACTCCTCAATGGTTTTATGCAGCGCCATTTTCGATGTCCTCGATCATCTTGCGGATTGTTTCAATCAGCGGTGGAATACGCTCCGTACAAATCGTGTAAAGCTGCTCGGTATCCACATCGAAATAGCCATGCGCCAAAACATCCCGCAGGCCGATTGCCGCGCGCCAATGGATTTGTGGGTAGCGGGCGAAAAGTTTGCCTTCTGTTTGCCGATCAATCTTTTTGAATTCCTCGCCAGCGGCAATCAGGATCATGCAGATCCCGTCCATACGGTCTATGCCCGCGTCACTGGATCGAAAATCACTTGGCTGAGAGATGCCAACGCAACGACGGGGAATTCGTTCCAACGCTCCCAAAACGGCCTGCAATCTTTCTGACAGCAAATTGGCCAACAACAAATCTGGCTCAGACATAGGTCGCCTCCCGTTCAATTCTGGCTTTCAGCCGTGGATTCATGGCATCGCGCAGCCGGATGACATCCACGGGATGATTCAGCAGCGCTTCCAAGTCCTGTTTGAGCATGGAGGTGATGAACAGATCGGGTTGATCCGTCTGGAAAACCACATCCACATCGCTGTCAGGCGTGGCTTCGTTTCGAGCGTAAGAGCCAAAGTAGCCCAGCGCGCGCAAATGGTACTCTTCGGCGTGTTGTTCCTTGAACGCCTTTAACAAGGCGCGTAATTGCTCAGTTGATAAAATCTCTTTGCTCATATTCTTACCTCCACAATGGTCATTGTATCGTTCCCGAAAATGTCTACGACTTTGACCGCCACTTTGCGGCGTCCGGGCGAGCATTCGTGAAAGACGCTGGTCAGTTCCAGCGAACGGTCTTTCTTGGTGCGGAACGATTGCCACTCGTTTTCAAAGATGTAATCGCCCGTCCAGCGTTCTTCCCACTCGCCGTTGTCTTCGTTTTTGACGCGGACGATTTCGCGCTTGCTCTCAAAATTGAAATCAACCGCCCAATAATCAATCCAGTCCTTCCAGCTTTGCGTCAGCGTTTCGCGGGTGACGATGCCGTTTTTGTCTTTGCTCACCTTCACGATCTGGCCGCGTTCGACCACGATCTTGCTGGCCTTGTCTTTTAACGTAGCCTCGGCGTTGGCAATCGAATCCTGCGAATAGAAAACCGAGAAGTCAGTTAGTTCGATGGCGACGCTGTGCTTTTTGACGTGCGGTTTGACTTCGATAAACGAGACATCGTGGAAGACGACTTGATTCTTTTCGACCGCGCGTTTGTCGAAAACTTCTGCCGGAATATATTTCGGCGCGATGTCTATGCCTTTCGCTCGCGCTTCGTCCAGCACGTTGGGGAACAGGCCCATCTCGAATTCAAAGCCCAGAATGTCTACGCGGGTGATGTGTTTCTGGCGGCATTCCAGAATGACTTCTTCGACAAACAAGCGCGTCACCGGCAGATTGACCGGCCCCACGGCTACCAGCCGCCCGGCCTTCTTGCCGTGGAAGGTGGCGAACCCGTCGGTTTTTTCGGCGCGATAAGCCCGCAAGATCAAATCAAGAAACGCGGCTTCTTTTTCCTGAAGCTGTTTCTGTTGTTCGGCTTCGCGCAAGTTGGGATTGACGCCGATGTAATGCTGCCGTTCGTATTTGCCCAGGTTCAGGATTTCAAAGGCGCGATAGTCTTTGCCTTCGGCTTTCAATTGCCGCTGCACGCCGATCAAGCGTTTGCGCGTGGTGTGAATGGCAAACTTGCCCAAGTCGCTGGTGATCCATTTGCGGCCCAGCTTTTCGGCCACGGCGGCGGTCGTGCCGGAGCCGCAAAAGAAGTCGGCGATCAGGTCGCCTTCGTTGGATGAGGCTTTGACGATGCGTTCGAGCAAGCCTTCAGGCTTTTGAGTTGGATAATCGATTCTCTCGGCAGAGGTGTTCCCGACTCTCCCGAGATCCGTCCAGTTTGTCGTGATCCGACGCCCTTCCTTGTCTTCGAGAAAGACTTTGTATCCATCTAAACGCGGGGTGCCATCGCGCTTCTTCAAAATAAGTCCTTCGCCCCACCATTTCTCGCGATCCTCTACCGAGGAGCCCCAGCACCTACCAGCAGGAGGTTTGGTGCCCCGCCACTCGTCCTGCCGACCAGGGTTATTGCCGCTGAAAGTTAGGTCTTGGCCCGTGTACAATCTGCCGTCCTCGCCCCTCTTGTAGCGCTTGAGTTGCTCCGCACTGTGTTCTCCCCGCTCTTCGTTAAACGTATATTTCTCACCGGAGACGTACACCCAAATTGTGTCGTTCGCGCGAATGAAGCCCTTTGTCTTCATATTATGAGCGTTTGTTCGTTGCCAGATAATCTCGTTTTGCAAGCACTTCGAACCAAACAACTCATCTAAGACCAACCGAATGTGGCTATTCACACGCCAATCACAATGCACATAAATGCTCCCATCCTCCGCCAGCAAATCCCGCATCAGAATCAGCCGCTCGTAAATCATGGCGATGAAGGAATCAGCGCCCTTGCCCCAGGTGTCGCGGTAGGCAATCTCTTCCAGGATGTTGGGCCGCTTGGTAAAAGTGTCGCCGCCGATTTCGATGTCCATTGAGAAATCCGCGCCCACGTCAAAGGGCGGGTCAATGTAAATCAGCTTCAGGCCGCCCTGCCGTTCGATCTCTTCGCGCAGCGGGCCGTTTTTCAAACTCGAAAGAACCAGTTTGTTGTCGCCCCAAATCAGCTTGTTCGACCAGCCTTTGAGTTGGCGTCCGCGTTCGTCAAAAAGATCAAACTGGCTGGTGCTGTCTTCGGGCTTTTCGGCGCGCGGTTCGTCCATCTGTTCGATGACTTGGAAAGGCAGCACGATGTTGCTGACCTCGTTGGTCTTGCCGTTCCAGACCAATTCGACTTCGCGTTTGTCTTCAAAAAGCAGAAAGCGAAACTTCTCTGGCAACGGCTTATCGGCTTCGACGTAGCGGATGATTTCCTGTTGTTCCTGCTCGGTCAGTCGTGCCATCAACGGTCTCCTGTTTTTGTCTAGGCGTGATAAATCTTTTTAGCTGGGTTTTCAGTTCGGTTTACGGGAAAACCTTAAGCGCGGCGTAGGGCAGGTTCTTAACCTGCCCTACACGTTCAGAAGATCAAAGGCCTAGGGCAGGTTAAGAACCTACCCTACACCCATAAACGCAATTGAAATATCACCCGTGCGCTGAAGCGGCAAACAATTGCGTGCTGAATTCGCTGAGCTTTTGATTCACATAACGATTCACATCAGCCGGTGTCGCATAAGTCAAAACGTGCGCGGCGATCTCTTGGGCTTTGCTTAATTCGAGCGAACGCACGAGGCGGCGAATGGCGGGAATCGCGGTCGGCGTCATACTTAAATCAGTCAATCCCAACCCTAACAACACAATGCATTGCGCCGGATTCGAAGCCATCTCGCCGCACACGTTGAGCGGAATCTTTTGGCGCGCGGCGGCTTTCGCCACGAACTCAATCGCGCGCAACACCGCCGGATGCAAACAATCGAACAGCGCATTGACGTTCTCATTGCCGCGATCAACCGCCAGCATGTTTTGCGTTAAGTCGTTAGTGCCGAGGCTGAAGAAATCGGCTTCGTGTGCGATAGCGTCGGCGAGGATGACGGCGGCGGGGATTTCGATCATCACGCCAATCTCTACGTCTTCGGCGTGTGCGATTTTAGCTTCGCGCAACTCGCGTTCGCATGAAGCGATGATCTGTTTGGCCTGGCGTAATTCGTCTACGTTGGAAATGAACGGCAGCAGGATGCGCAGCTTGCCGTGTTCGCTGGCGCGCAGAATGGCGCGAATTTGCGTGCGAAAGATTGATTCGACCGCGAGCGACAAACGAATCGCGCGCAGCCCCAACGCCGGATTGCGTTCGGGCTTGAAGCCTTCGAGTTGCAGCTTGTCGCCGCCTAAATCGAACGTCCGCACGCTCGCGCCCGCTTCGCCCGACATTTCGGCGAGCAGCTTATAAGCCGCGTACTGTTCGTCTTCCGAAGGCAGGCCGTGCGAGTAAAGAAACTCGGAGCGATAAAGACCTACGCCAACGGCGTTGAAGCGTTGAAAGCTCTCGATCTCTTCGAGCAGTTCGATGTTGGCGCGCAGGTTGATGTGATGTCCGTCGCGCGTGACGGCGGGCAGGTCGCGCTCTTCGACCCACGAGAGTTGCTGTTGCCGTTGCAGGTCTTGCTGTTCGGTATAAAACCGCAAGGTCTCAGGCGAAGGCCGCAAGATCACCGTGCCGGTCGTACCGTCCACGATAATCATTTCGCCCGAACGCGCGCGGCGCGATAAATCTTTGACGCCGACGACTGCCGGGATGTTCAAGCTGCGCGCAATGATCGCCGTGTGCGAAGCCCAACCGCCTACGTTGGTGACGAAACCGAGTACGCGCTTGGTGTCGAGTTCTGCCGCAACCGAAGGCAGCAAGTCATCGGCGATGATGATTGAGTGATCGGCCATATCGCTGAGTTCGCGCGTTTGCGAACCCATCAACGTTTTCAACAGGCGCGTAGCCACGTCAGCAATATCGCTGCCGCGTTCGCGCAAATAATCATCGGCGACCTGTGCGTAAAGCTCGCGCAAGTGATTGGTCACGGCGCGTACGGCCCATTCGGCGTTGGCCTGATTGTCCTGAATGAAAGTTTCGATTTGGGCGGCGAGATGTGAGTCCTGCAACATCAACAGGTGCGCGTCAAAAATGAAGGCGTTCTCTTCGCCGAGCGTGGCTCGCACACGCTCTTTGGCTTCGGCGACTTGTTGCTGTGCGAGTTGCAAGGCGATGCGAAAGCGTTCGAGCTCGGCGGGCACTTGCGCGGCAGTCAGCGTGAATCGCACAGTGCGACCACGTGGGTCGTCCACCAAAAAGGCTTTGCCGATGGCTACGCCCTGACAGACAGCAATGCCTTCCCAGCGGACTTCGCGGTTTTTGCGATTGGGTTGTTTCATCGTTTCACCCCTTCCGAAACTGAATTACCAAGCCAGCTATTGTTCGGTCTATTCCGCTTCGCCGAACTTGTTTTCAATCAATTCACACAATGCGTTTAGCGCAGCTTCTTCGTCAGCGCCTTCGGTGCTGATAACCAGCGGCGTACCTTGCGCCGCCGCTAGCAACAGCACATTGAAGATGCTTTTGGCGTCCGCATTTTTTTGCGGCACGTCAGCGCGTGCGAGCAGCACGGTGCTGTCAAACGTAGCCGCGAGCCGCACCAGTTTGGCGGCGGCGCGCGCGTGTAATCCGAGTTTGTTGGGAATGCTTAGCGTTCGTTGTTGCATGCGAGAGATAGGATGACAGACGTTGAGCAACAACCTTTACTTCAGCGGTTTTAACACACCGCTGGCTAGATAAATACTTTTTTGCCCCTGCTCGCGTACGCGCTGTGCGACCGCTTCGAGGGTTTCATCGGGTTCCTGATCGGCCAGCGTAATCAGCATCGGCAGGTTGACGCCGGTGACGACTTCGATGCGCGCCGACGTTTCGAGAAAGGTGCAGGCGATATTCGTCGGCGTACCGCCGAACATATCGGTCAAGATCAGTACGCCCGCCTTAGTCTTGACGCGCTGGATGGCTTCGGCGATGGCTTCACGCGCGAGGTCTACGTCATCGTGCCAGCCGATTGAGACCGCCTGGATATGGCGAATGTCGCCGACGATGGTTTCCGCCGCGCTCACCAACTCGTTCGCTAAATTACCGTGCGTGACGACGACGCCTCCCACGATGGAGTGCGGAGTGCGGAGTGCGGAGTGCGGAGTTTTCGATTCAGATTTGTTGGCCTCATTCATTAGTTTTTCTCACATCCTTCGTCAGCTTTACA
>JAYSVR010000016.1:0-8669 GCA_043718445.1 Acidobacteriota bacterium
TTACATCGAACGCTGCCTGCACGAAACCGGCGGCAACGTCACCCGCGCCGCCGAGCGCGTAGGCATGCATCGCCAAAGCCTCCAACAAAAACTCAAAGATTTGGGATTGACGCGCCGCTACGTGTTTGGCGACGAAGCGCCAGATTCCGATGACGAGTGACAGTTTCGGCTGACAGGGAAAGCCGTATCGCAACCTGTTAGGTTGCGGAGGCACTTGTCATCACACGCCTTGCTTTTAACGTAAACCTCCTGAAATCAAGGGCAACCTAACAGGTCGCCCTACGTCCCGCGCCTGTGGCATCGCCCTTGCACTAAGCCCTCTCGCAACCGTTGAGGATATTTAAGAACCTTGCGCCGTGTGCAACGCCAAGCGGTGAACTGGCACGGCGCAAGAATTTTTTTGAAGGGTTGTCAGATATGCCTGCAATCATTGTTTTCTTATTCATTGCCGCTTTGCTGGTTGTCGTATTTTGCCTCGGTGCCTGGCTCATTAACGGCGTACTCGCTGAACTCGTCGGCTAATCAATTCAATATGCGTGTCTTGTTATCTTCGTTTTGTTTGTTGTGCTTGCTGACCGTCTTGGCACTGCCGCTGGCCTTGATCGTCAGCGAATTTTTTGCGGATGTCGCGCGCAAGCGGCGCCACCAAGCATTGCTGGCGAATGAAGCACCGAGCGAATCGTATTCGATTTATCTTTGAGGGAAACACCATGAAAACGATCACCCTATTCATTTTTTTCGTCGGCCTTTGTTGCGGCTTCGCTGTGCTGGCGAATGCGCAAACCACCGACAAACAAGACTGGCAAGCCGTAATGCAATTGCCCGCCGCCGCCAACGTGCGCATTGAGACCAAAGACAAACACAAGAAAACCGCCTGGTTGGTCGCCGCGACTGACACTGAAGTGATGCTCGAAGACGACGGCGAAATCTTCACGTACCGGCGTGACGAGATCAAAAAACTCTGGCAACTGCGCGAACCCAATCGCACCAAACAACGCATCTTCTCTGGCATCGGTATGGTCGCAGGTACATTCGCCGGAATTTTGGCGGGTACGAGCATCGGTCTCAGGCAATGCGGCGGTAGCTGCAATGATGAAAAGGTTGGGGTATATGCCGCCGTCATCGGCTTGCCTGTAGCAGGCGGCGTGATTGGCTACAAACTGGCAGGCAATGGCAAGCCGGTGTTGGTTTACGCGGTTCCCTAAAAAACAGGCTCTCCATGAGCTTTTGATTTTCTTCGAGAGGGTAGACAAATGAAACGAACGACAATTTTCAACTTCGCATTATTACTTTTTACGGTTCATTCACTGGCTGTGGCGCAAGCCCCTGAGCCACAGGAAGCGCCGAAATCAGAAGTCGTTGTGCAAGAATCTAATTCTGGGCAGGAACGAAACCTCCCACTGTCTCAAGCAGCCGTTAAGAATAAAGAGAGGGTAAGTCGCGCCTTGAAAAAGAAGCGTGCAGTCACGATAAAACTAAAGCGAGGGGCTGTTTACTATTACGTCCCCAACTACAGCCGAGAGGTAAAGCAGACTCCTGCTGAAAATGTAAAGATAGCCGGAAGAATTGAGCGAGTTGGTGAAGATCAATTTTGGATAGGTGAGAGAGGCATTACCGGCTGGCAGTATTTAACCTTGCGCGTTCGATATGAAGATGTTGAAGACGTCCACTTCAACTTGATTCCTAATGGGGCCAAATCAACTGGTGAGTTTTTATATTACTGCGTACTCTTGCTGCCGTTTGGAATTTGTGATCCGTAACAGTCCAGACTTCGATGACTTAATATGAGAAGATTCTTTCGCGCTCCGTTGGTCTTGTCGCTTTATTTGCTCGCGTGCTGTCTCATCCTGCCGCTTTACGGCAAGCGTTCGGTCGAAGCCGCCAATCAAACGAACACGCCGCGCCGCCTCATCCTCATTCTCGACGGCGTACCCTTTGACACCATTGAAAAGCTGCGCGCCGAAGGGCGTTTCAAACGTTTCACCAATCCTGCCCGAATGGTGGCGACGTTTCCGAGTTCGACCAATCCTTCGCTCGTCGAAATTCTGCACACCGAAAACGCGCCCGGTTACGAAGACCATTATTACGACCGCGCGCAAAATCGTTTGTTCGGCAACATCGCCGACCGATTCAATGGCGGCAAGTTCATTGCGCGCACTTATCGGCAGGGTTTCGATTATCACGCGGCGGCGGCGTTGGGCGGAATGGCGTATGTCGCTGCGCCGTTCAGCACGTTGATTACGGCGCAACTCGATTTGGCGGCGATGAAGCAAGCCTTGCGCAATTCGGACGAGCCGGTCTTTTTGGCTTATGTGGGCGCAACCGATTCGCTCGCGCATTTGGGCGGCGAAGGCATGCTCAAGGTTTTGTTGCGTACGCTTGACCGCGCTGTCGAAGACCTTTGCCTTGAGGCCGAACAGCGCGGCGGTAAACTCGAAGTCGAATTGCTTTCTGACCACGGCAATCGTTATGACGACTATCGCCACGTAAAGCTGAACGATGCGTTGCAACAGGCCGGATTCAACGCCGTCAAAAGCCTCAAGCAAAACGGCGACGTAGTGTTGCCGCGTTACGGCTTGGTCGGTTCGGCGCAGCTTTTTACCTTCGCGGGCGAGAAAGAAGCCGTCGCCGCCGCCTGCCTCAAAGCTGATGGCGTGGATTTCGCGCTTTATTATCAGGGCGACAACTCACTGGCTTTGATTAGCTCACGCGGACGCGCTCGCCTCACGCACACGGGTGAACGGTTCAAATACGAAGACCTCGGCGGCGATCCGTTGCGGCTGAATGCGATCATCGAAACGATGCGTGCGAACGGGACACGCGACGCGGCGGGCTTCGCTGATCGGGAAGCGTGGTTTCAGGCGACGATGACGCACGATTACATTGATCCGGTGCGACGGGCGTTTGATGCGTTTGATACGCACGTGAACAACCGCGCCGATGTCGTAATCAGTTTCCAAGACGGCTGGCTGATCGGCAGTCCGTTTATGACGACGTTTGCGACGATGCAGGCTACGCACGGCAATCTGTTGCGCGGCGAATCGCTGGGCTTTGCGATGTCTACGCGCCAGGCGTTGCCAGACTATTTACGTGGCAGCGATTTGCACGCGCGCTTCGGTCTCAGCGAAGCAAAGAAGATGAGCAGCTTCGTCAGCGGCTTGGGGCATTGCGAAGCGGGCTTGGTCTTGGCGGAAGCGTTGAGCGAAATCAAATAGCCTTGCGGCGCAGCGAAACGGGTTGAAACAATTCTTTGATGTGGCAGCGAAAACCCGGCAGCAAAGTTTCGCTGGTCAGATCATCGTCTTCGTTGAGCGTCACACTGGCGGTGGGCGAAGAATGAATGACGATCTCTTTGTGTTCAGGTGAAACCAGCCAAACCTCGCGCACGCCTGCCGCAAAATAATCGTGCAGCTTTTGTTTTACTTTTTCATAAAAGTCGTTGGGTGAAATGACTTCAACGGCCAAGTCAGGTGCGATCTTCCAAATGCCTTCCGGCTCTCCTGATTCAGGCATACGGTCGGCGAGAACCACGCTGATGTCAGGCAGGCGTTCATTTTTGCCGATGATAAACGTTGTATCTGGCGTATAGATGTCACCGATGCTTGATTCGTTGAGATAACTTCCCAACCGAATGAATAAGCGTCCGGTGACACCGCCGTGTCTGGCTCCAGCCATTTCTTTAGCCTCCAGTTTTCCGTTGACGACCTCGAATTCGCGGTCAGTCTCATAAGCGGTTCCAACAGTAGCGACCATAAGATTTTCTCCAATGTGTTTCAGTGAACGGCGGTGAGTATAAGCCAATTGCCCGTGTTTTGGGATGCACAAAAGCGGCGCGGGCAATGTTTCGTTTTCGGCGAATGTGGTAGTCTGCGCGCCATCTCATACTGAACTCGCTTCAGTTCAATCAATTCAACATTACCAAAGAGGAAACCCATGGCTGACGCATTTCCCAAGATCAAGCAGGTCAAGTTTGAAGGACCTGAGACGCGCAATCTTTACGCATTCAAACACTACAACCCTGACGAACTCGTCGAAGGCAAGACGATGCGCGAGCATTTGCGCTTCGCGTCGAGTTATTGGCACACGATGCGCGGACGCGGCGCTGAGATTTTCGGGATGCCGACGGCGGTGCGTCCGTGGGACGATTTCAGTGAGAGCATGGAAAACGCGCTGCGCCGTATTCCCGTGTTTTTTGAACTGCTCGAAAAGTTGCAGATTGACTATTACTGCTTTCACGACCGCGACGTAGCACCCGAAGGCAAGACGCTCAAAGAGTCGAACAAGAACCTCGACCGCGTAGTCAAAGAGTTGAAAAAACAGCAAAACGCGACGGGCAAAAAAGTGTTGTGGGGTACGGCGTGTTTGTTTCAGAACCCGCGCTTTATGCACGGCGCAGCGACTTCGCCTGACTTGAATGCGTTCGCTTACGGCGCGGCGCAAGTCAAAAAAGCGATGGAAGCAACGCTGGAACTCGGTGGCGAAGGTTACGTGTTTTGGGGCGGGCGCGAAGGCTATTTCACGCTGCTCAACACCGATATGAAACGCGAACTTGATCACCTCGGCGCGTTTATGCACATGGCGGTTGATTACAAAAAAGAGATCGGGCTGAAAGGGCCTTTCTATATCGAACCGAAGCCGAAAGAACCGACCAAACATCAGTACGACACCGACGCCGCGACCTGTTTGAACTTCCTGCGGCAATACGGCTTGTTGAAAGATTTCAAACTCAATATCGAAACCAACCACGCGCAGATCGCGCAACACACGATGCAACACGATCTCGAAACCGCAATGGCCGCGAACGCGCTCGGTTCGATTGACGCGAACATGGGCGACTGGCAATTGGGTTGGGACACCGACCAGTTTCCGACTGACTTGTATATCAGTTCGCACGTGATGCTTTGCGTATTAAAGATGGGCGGCTTCACGACGGGCGGTTTGAACTTCGACGCCAAAGTGCGCCGCGAAAGTTTCGAGCCGGAAGATTTGTTCCTCGCGCACATCGCGGGGATGGATACGTTCGCGCGCGGCCTTAAAATCGCCGCGCGGGTTCGTCAGGACGGACGCATCGCCGATTTCGTCAAAGAGCGTTACAGTTCGTGGGACAGCGAACTCGGCAAAAAGATCGAAAAAGGCAAGAGCAGTTTTGCTGAGTTAGAGCAAATTGCGCTGAAAATGGGCGAAGTGAAAACCATTCGCAGCGGACGGCAGGAATATTTGGAATCGCTGTTTAACGATTTCATTTAAGGCGATTGAGTTAACACGGGAGCGTTTGTGCGCTCCCGTGTTTTTAGGGTGAGTTATCCCCTCTGATTCTTTGCGGCTCCGAGTTAGGAAAACTATACTGCCTTTATGCAAGCAATCGAATTCATCACGAACCTGACTCCTGAACCAGTGCTGGCGATTCCTCAAGAAGCCGTCGCGCGGCTTCCCAAAGCAGGCCAGGTGCGTGTCATCGTTTTAACCGACGGCAATGCGGACGACGCCGAATGGCGCTTGGCTGGCTACGAACAGTTTATGCGTGATGATTCGGCTGAAGACGCCATCTATGACAATTATTGAGACATGTTCGGCCAAATCTTCCTTTGCCAATTTCCTTTCACTTCGGGCGCGGTGAGCAAAGCGCGTCCGGTGCTGGTACTTTTCGATTTGCAGCAAGATGCCGTGATTTGTCGCGTGACCTCGGTTTTACGAACTGGCGCGCGGGATGTTGCGACGCTCGCAGCCCTATAAACATTGCGCTCCTACGGAGCGGGGAACTTGTGTAGAAACTAATGCTGGAAAGGTTGCTCTACAGGTAAATCATCATGTCCACCAATACGATTCGGCTTCATCGCGTCTTGCTCGCCCAGCCTGAGCGGGTCTATCGGGCTTTTCTCGATGCCGACGCAATGGTCAAATGGCTGCCGCCGAATGGCTTCACCGGCAAGGTTCATCATATGGACGCGCGAGTCGGCGGTACGTTCAAAATGTCGTTTACCAATTTCAGCACCGGTTTGAGCCATTCCTTTGGCGGAGAGTATCTCGAACTGACGCCGCACGAACGCATTCGTTACACCGACAAATTCGACGATCCCAATTTGCCGGGAGAAATGCAGGTGACGGTTACGTTGAAGCCGGTAATGGTTGGCACGGAATTGAACATTGTGCAGGAAGGCGTGCCTGCCATCATTCCGCCGGAGGCTTGCTATCTGGGCTGGCAGGAATCACTCACGCTGCTGGCAAAACTCGTCGAGGCGGAAATTCCCGACGGACAATAACGAGGTGGTTATGGGTCAATCAAAGGTACTGGAAACGTGGCATCAATTGGTGCGCGATCAAGACGCAACGGGGTTGAATGACCTGTTGGCAGATGAGGCGGTTTTCTTTTCGCCGGTGGTGCATACGCCGCAACGTGGAAAGCAGTTGACCGCGATGTATCTGAAGGCAGCGTTCAAGGTCTTCTTCAATGAGAGCTTTCGTTATGTGCGCGAGATTGTGGGCGAGAACGACGCGGTGCTTGAGTTCGAAGTCGAGATCGAGGGCATTGTCGTGAACGGCGTAGACCTCATCAAATGGAACGAACACGACAAGATCGTCGAGTTCAAAGTGATGCTGCGTCCGCTCAAGGCTGTGAACCTGATTCACCAAAAGATGGCGGAGATGTTGAATCGCTCAGGTAACTAAATGGTGGAGCAATCAATGCCGCGAGTTTGTGAGACGCGCGAAAGCTCAAATGATTTCATCTAAACGGCGAATGGCTAACCAAAAGGCACGGAAGTACAAAGTGTAGCCTTTGTGCTTCCGTGTTTTTGTTTGCGATCAATGCCGTCAGCGGGTTGTTGTCGGGAGGTAAAACGATGAGTGCGGTTGATAAAGCGGTTGAGTCAATGATTCAAAATCTGGAAGCCAAGACCGGCAGGAGTCTGGCCGATTGGATCACGTTGGCGCGCGGCGCGGGGATCCCTAAACAGCGCGCGTTGTTGATGCATTTGAAAGCCGAACACGGGCTGTCATACGGTTACGCGAACTTCATTGCCTTGAAAGCGGTAGAAACGCTGGCCGTCGCCGTGGCTGCCAGTCAGGATCATTTGGTGGTCGCGCAATACGGCAGAGCGAAAGCGGGTTTGCGACCGGTTTATGATGTGTTGATTGCGGCGGTCAATCAGTTCGGCGCGGATGTCGAACTGGCTCCGAAAAAGACGTATGTCAGCCTCAGGCGCGCGAAACAGTTTGCGATTATTCAGCCCACGCGGGCTACGCGGTTGGATGTGGGCATCAATCTAAAAGGCGTGGAGCCGACCAAACGGTTAGAGGCTTCAGGCAGTTTCAGTGCGATGGTCAGCCATCGCGTACGTGTGAGCAAAACGGCAGAAGTAGACACAGCACTAATCGGTTGGTTGAAACAGGCTTACGACAACGCAGGCTAAAGGAACAAGAATGATTACACGAAGAGATTTATTGGTGGCAAGCGCGGCGGTGCTATTCACGTTGAGCGCGGTCAACGTGGCGCGTACGCAAAACAAAGTGATGGGTTCTTCGATCTTTGATTGGAATTCGTTCGAGGCGAAAAAGACCAACGTCGGCGCACGGCGCGATGTGCTGAAGGCGCAGACCGCTACGTTGGATGAATTGGAATGCCACATCACGACGTTGAATCCGGGGCAAGAAGCGCATCCGCCGCACAAGCATCCGGCGGAAGAAGTCATCATCGTCAAAGAGGGTACGGTTGAATCGCTGGTCAACGGGCAGCTTAAAGTTGTCGGGCCGGGTTCGGTGATTTTTCAGGCATCCAATCAAATGCACGGCATCCGCAACGTAGGCAAAACGCCCGCGACCTATCACGTATTTCAATGGCAGTCGCCGGGAATGAAACCGCAGGGAAAATAAATATGTGGAGTGCGGCGGCTTTGACGCCGCTTTCCCACGTTTCTGGCAATAGACGCAATGCGGGAGACTTGGGAAAGCGGCGTCAAAGCCGCCGCACTCCATGCCTTTGTTCATGGCAAACACCAAATCACTCACTGTCATTATTGATAAGCCTACGTGGCCGGGCAGCCGTCCGCCGAAAGAGTTGGCGGCGCTGCACGGCAACGGCGGATTCGATCTCGATCAAGCGCTGTTGCACGCCGCGTTGTGGACCCGTCCGCCGCGCTATACGGGTTGTGATCTGAGCGACAGCCATGCGTGGTTGCGTTATCAGCGTGCATTCGCTCCGACCTATGATTTCAGGTTGCGGCGCGAGTGGGACGAAGTCGGCCATCAGCAGAAATCCGTGTTGACTGAAGAGGTTAGCGTAGGTGTGGCTACGCAATTGTTGACGGAGCAGGTCGGCGCGTTGCTTTTCGTAGAAACCAAGTGGTTAGTGAAATTGCTCGGAACGAAATTGCTTAAGCTGGGGCGGACGACGAAATTGGGGCCGAAGAAAGCGCCGGATTATTTATTTCTCGACAATGCGTTGAGCTTCAGCGCGCTGGAATGCAAAGGCAATCAGAGTTCGTTGAAAGAGTTGCAGCGCGCCATCAAGACCGGCATCGAACAAAAACAAAACTTGAATCCGGGCGAAGGCAACAAGCTCAAACATTCGCTGGTCGCGGGTTTATTTTTGCCGCAAGCGCGCACGAAAGAAATGGCGACATTGATCTTGAGCGACCCAACGTGGGAAGAGATGCTGCCGCTGTTCACCGAGA
>JAYSVR010000151.1:0-7062 GCA_043718445.1 Acidobacteriota bacterium
GAATTAAGGCAAAGGAATAGTTTTTATGTTGGTGAAATTATTTGGTGTGTTGCTTTGCGGTTGTTTGGTGACGGTTGCGCGTGGACAAAGCCTTTACGAAAAATCATTCACGCTCGCGGCTGAGGGCGAAGCGCAACTCGCGCTGACGGCGCTTTCGCCCAACGCTGATTGGGCAGTGAAGGGAAGAGAAGCGGCTACGGTCACGATCAACGTTGACGGCGCTTATCAGCAAGACGTGATGCTTTTCGGCGGTGCGGCGGCTTTCACTTATCAGTTATCGCTCGGCAAGCTGGCAGCCGGGAAGCATCAGTTACAAATCACGCACAACGCGCAGCAGTCGGCACCGCAAGCCGGAGCGCCGGTGATTCAAGCGGCAGAAGTTCAGCCTCAAGCCAGCAAAGACGCGCGCACGCAACACGCCATCGCTCACGCGCCCGTACTCGTCGCGCGGCTTGATACGTTAGGCCGTTTTAGCGACGTACCGTTGCTGTTGTCGTATGAGTTCGTGCCGGGCGAGGCGTTGACGATTCGTTATTCGGCGGTATTCACCAACGAAGACGGCGGCACGCAAACCGCAGCGTTGATGGCACGTTGGGGACGCGCGACTGACATCGAATGGGTTTATGAAGTCACGCTCAACACCGCCGGACAAATCGTCAAAGCCGTTTATCAAGGTTCAAACCATCGCGTGCTGGATTTTCAAGGCGAACGCCTCGCGCAACACCCGGTGCTTTATGTGGCGACGGTGAATAACAATTTCGCCGATCAGCCTTTCAGAAAAGAAGCGCAGACGATGCGGTTCGCGCTCGCGCCCGTCGAACACGACAGCTTAAAACAAACTCGTGAATCACTGATGGACGCCCACCCGTGGTCGCATCGCGTGATGGCGGCAGAGATATTGCGCGAAAATCGCATCGCCAAAACTGATGACGAGATTGCCGGGCTCAACGGCATGCGCTTGAAAATCGCGCCCTTCCGCCGTTATCTCTATCTCGACTTTGACGGCGAGGTACAAAACGCGGGCCTGAGTTTTCTGGTGAAGCTGAAAGGCGATGCGCAATGGTATGCGTCAGATTTGGGCAACCCCACGTTTCGCATTACGCGCAACGGCTGGGTGAGGACGACGATACGCTTGCCGCGTGTCGTCGAATCGCAGCAAGTTGAACGGCTCGCCGTACGCTGTGACGCCTTGCCTGAAACGTTTACGAATCGTGAGGCCGCGCCGAAAGAACCGCTCTGCCAGGTGAAAGCGTGGGGCAAGATGTTTTTGCTGAAAGCCGACAATACGCCGGGAGCGCCGCTGGCCTTCAAGACTGCGCCGATGAGCTTGCGCGTAGGCGAGATGCGGGAAGTGGCGCGCTGATTCTTGACACTCATCCGCCGCTCATCGAAGCTGACGCTCGTCGATGAGAGACAGTAACCATTAGCCCCGTCACCGCCCCGTAACGAACCATCATCACGTTTTCCTTTGGAGCAAACTTATGGACATTGCTACGTTGACACATGAAATCACGACGCATCTTGTGCCTTACTTGCCTGCGCTTTACGCCGTAACCCAAACGGGCGCAGCCGAAGCGGGCAAAGGCTTGGCGGGCGAAATCGGCAAGGCGGTGGGCGGTTCGCTCAGTGAAAAAGTGCAAGCCGTTTGGCAAAAGCTTTGGTTTCGACTTGCCAGCAAGCCTGCTGCACTCGAAGCCGTCAAGGACGCCGCCGCTGCGCCCCACGATGAAGACACGCAAGCCGCGTTGCGCGTTCAGTTGAAAAAATTGTTGACCGAGGACGCAGTCTTTGCCGACGAAATCAGCCAGCAATGGGAGCAAGCCAAAGTGGCAGGCGAGATTACAGTTACTCAATCGGGCCATCGCAATGTGAATGTCATGGGCAACGTCACTGGCAACATCACGACAGGCGATGGCAAAGGTTAAAAACGGTACCGCGCGTGTGAGCAATTTGCGATATTTCTTGCGGCTGTGCCGCCGTGATGTGCGGCAAGGCTCTGCCTTGCCGAGAGCCTTGCCTAATTTTTGAGGGGCTATGCCCCGACCGGCGAGGGCGTAGCCCCGAAATCAAATAAAAGCCTGTCGGAAAGGCGCAGCCTTTCCGCACATCACTGCGGCGGAGCCGCGAAGACAGTTTCCCTTTAACGGCGCATGCGTTTTTCTAATTATGGCTGATGAATCAACGACACAATCCGGCCAGCGCAACGTCAACGCGCAAACTGTCGTTGGCAATATAACAACGGGCGATACGCACATTCATCAAGCTGCGCTGAGCTTTGCGCAGTTGCATCAACTGCCTTCGTCGCCCGCGCATTTCACTGGACGCGCTTATGAACTCGACCGACTTGAACCATTGCTCGCACAGGGCGGCGCGGTTATTGCGGGCGTGCGCGGGATGGGCGGCGTAGGCAAGACGGCGCTCGCCATCGTGTTGGCGCATTGCGTCAAAGATCGTTATCCCGACGCACAAATTTTTCTCGACCTGCAAGGCGCGAGCGCACAGCCGATGGCAGCCGCAGCAGCGCTCGCCCGCATCATTACGTCGTTTCAGCCCGAAGCGAAATTGCCCGATGACGAAGCGCAGTTGCAATCCATCTATCTGTCGCTCTTGCATGAGAAGCGCGCGCTGATCGTGCTGGATAACGCTCCTCAAGAGGTCGTGTTAGATCGGTTGACGCCGCCATCGGGGAGCGCGTTGCTGGTGACTTCACGGTTCAATGTGCGGTTGCGCGGCGTGCAAACGGTCGCGCTTGATGAATTGCCGCCCGACAAGGCGCGCGATTATTTGCTGGCGGTGACAGAACGCATTGGTGCGCACGCTGATAAATTGGCGCGGCTGTGCGGCTACCTGCCGCTCGCACTCGAACTTGTTGCGAACGCGTTGCAGGTCAGGGAAGAACTCGAACCGGCTGATTACGCGCGGCGGCTCGAACGCCAACCGCTGAGAGAACTTGATGCGGTCGCCGCCGCTTTCGCTGTGAGTTACGGCTTGCTCAACGCCGAACAGCAACTACGCTGGCGCGCGTTGGCAGTCTTTCCGAATACGTTCGGACAGGATGCCGCCCGAGTTGTGTGGGCGTTGGACGATGCCGACGAGACGCTGGATGCGTTGAGCGCACTCAAAGGCTACAGCCTGATTGGTTATAACACCGTGACGTGCCGCTGGCGCTTACATGATCTGGCGCGACTGTTTGCCGACACGCTGTTGGACAATGTTGAACGAAACCTCCTAAAGCTGCGTCACGCTGAGTATTACGTTGAAGTAGCTGCTGACGCCGATTATTGGTTTGCAGAAAGGAAAGCTAAATATCAGTCTATAGGCTGGGAAATTGCGAGCCAAGAATGGGTGAATATAAAGGCTGCACAGGGATGGGCTGCCGCTTTGGTTAATCATGATAAAAAGGCTGCTGAGTTATGCATTGCGTTTTCTAAACTTCAGTATCTGCCATCTGAACCCCACGAGATTATTTTTTGGGAAGAAACGGCTGTTACGGCTGCAAGACTATTGAATCAGCGTAAAGAGGAAGTTGGGGCACTTCTCAAACTTGGAAGCGTTTACGCAGGCTTAGATGAGATGCATATAGCTATCGAAATCTACGAACAGGTTTTGCTTATCTCCAGCGACATCAACGACCGCAAAAATGAAGCTAAGGCGCTATGGAAGATAAGTCTCAGCCTAGATACGCTCAATGACCGCACACAGGCCATAGTGTGCGCTGAAGATGCGCTCAAGATTCTTGAAGAAATCGAAGACCCTAACGCTAAAGAGGTGCAGCGGCGATTGGCGGAATGGAAAAGAGCGTGACATTGAAATTCCTATCGTGCGGTGCTGCTTCCTCATTCATATCGCAGGCATTCAATCGGATCGTGAGCCGCGAGGCTTTGCGCGCGGGCCATACGCCGAAGATGAGGCCGATCATGATTGAGACCGATACGCCGGGCGACAGTCCAGAGCGGAATGGCGTCGGCAAGAAAAGCATGATGATGTAACTTACCGCGATGGCGAGCAGTACGCCGAGAATCCCACCTAAGAAAGTCAGCGTCATCGCTTCGAGTAAAAACTGGCGGACGATTTCGCGTCGCGTGACGCTGGGGTGCAGGTGATAGAGCAACGAAGACTTGCCGATGCGCCGCTCGCCTACGACCGAACAGCTTTGCAGCGACCGCAGCCGCGTCAGCAGGAACTGCAACTCCGCCATGCGCCCGACAAACTCCGCCGGGTTTTGAATCATGCTGCCGATGGTGAAGGGATTGTGCATGGTCGTTGAGGTGAATCAGTTCATCAGGTTGCCGTCGCTGCTTGCGAGTTTGCTCTGACGGCTCTATCGCAGTGATGCGTGAAAGGTTGTGCCTTTTGAAGCAGGCTTGCGTGTATTCATAGAGATTGGTGATTCTGCGCTGTCAGGCCAACTCGATCTTGAGTTTTTTGCCCAGCGCAGAGGCGGCGCGTTCCAACGTGTACAAAGTGACCGAAGCATTGAGAGGGTCAAGCAATCCTTCTAAAACCGTGCGGTCAGTTTGCATACGATTGGTCATCGCGGCTTTAGAAAGCTTGCGGCGTTTCATCTCCTGTTCGATTTGAAAGGCCAGGACACGTTTGAGTGCGATGGCGGTGGTTTCTTCGAGCAAGCCTTCTGCGCGCAAAAAGTCGTCAAAGTCGCTGCCAAGATGTTTGTTCTTCATTCTTCCTCCATAACCAGTTTGCTCAGTCGTTTTCTGGCAGTAGCGAGTTCCGTGGTCGGCGTTTTCTGCGATTTTTTGATGAATCCGTGCAACAACGCCAGATACGATCCGCGCACGGTAAAAATCACGCGAGCGATGCCGTCGGGCAAATTCGAGCGCACTTCCCAAAGGTTTTTTTCCAGCTTGCGAATGAGCGGCAGACCGAGCGGCCAGCCGAACTGCGCTGTTTTGATGTCATTGCCGATTTGCTTCCGCTCCTCTTGCTCAAGGCTCTTGAGCCATTCACGAACCGGTTCATTGCCAGCTTCGGTGCGATAGAAATAGACGTTGAGAATCGGCTCGTGTTGCATCGCTTTAGTCTGTTGCGTTGCCATTGCGTACCCTGCTTTCCGTCGGCTTATGTCAATTCATAGCCATTTGCATTCTCGCTTAGCCGCTTCCTTTTTCCAATTTGAGTAAATAATTTTGAGTTTGGCATCTGAAGGCCATTTGATTATGATGCGCCGCGTGATCGGGCAAGGCATCCAGTTCCTGACTTGAAACGGTTCGATCACACACACGCCCTAGATGAGTCCACCCCGTGCCTGCTGTTTTCTTCGGACTCTTTCTCTTGCTGGCTCACAACCCTTGGGCCACATTCTCTCGTCTGTTTGTTTCGGTCTGGCTTCTTCACATACCGGTGCTGGTGATTTGAATGGCCGACCCCCGAATTTGAAACGGCTATTGCCTGCCCCGCGATAGTCAGCAATCCCATAACCAGCTTTTTCATTCGCGCGTTTACCGACTGGCTGTGCATGACTTGCCCCTCATGCGTATTCCTTTTTGGCTTTGCGGCTAGCGCGTGCCTACACCGTCATAGGAGAAGTACAGATGGTCAGGGTACGACCTTTTCTTTTAGCACTCTTTATTTTTGTGTTGGGCAGCGTCGCCCGTTCGCAGGGCTTCGTCGTGCAAGTCGCGTCGTTCGCTTCGCAAAACGAAGCCGAGATGGCGGTCACGAACCTGCGTGGACGCGGCATTGAGGCGGCAGTAGTCAAAGCTGATACGGGCTATCGCGTGCGCGTCGGCGGACGTTTTGCCAATGACCAACAAGCGACGAGTTACGCGACCAAACTGGTCAGCGAAGGCGTCGTGCGGCAATACGTCGTGCAATCGGCTACGCAAGCGCCTGAGGCGGTGGCGGTGATGGCTCCGCCAGCGGGCCTAATAGGGGGATTGACGGTTGACGGAGCTTCGGGGCATGCGTTGCCTGTGCGGATGGCGAAGCCTGTGGCGCAACCGGTGGCGGTCAACAATGCGCCGCGCCTGCCTGTCACAACTCCGCAACCGGTGAAAGCGGCGGCACGGGTTTACGCCGATGATGTGAGGCTGGATGATCTGGCGGAATTTTCAGACGCGCTGATCGAAACCCGCATTGATAAGAAAGATGATCGCCTGTTGCTTTACGTGCGCAATCGCCACGGACGCAATCTGTTTCGCGGTACGGTGCGGCTGACGATGAAAGACAGCGGCAGCGACAGCCCGCAGCCGTGGCAGTTCATGCTCAAGCCGACCGAAGAAGGCATTTATGATTTGAACACAGTGGTCAGCCAGCGCGGCAGCTATTGGGTTGAAGTGCTGGATGAGCGCGGCAAACCGCAAATGATCAAAGCCGCTTCGCTCGAACCGCGTCCGCTCAAAACCGAAGTCGCTCGAAAAGAACCGGTTCGCAATGATCTGACGATTGAGAAACCTGAAGTGGACGAAGACGCTCCGCCGAAGGATTACCCGATGCGTGTGGCCGGGACGAATAACGGCGAAGCTCCGCTTGCCGAAGAAGCCAAGCCGAAAGGCGATGCCAAGCCGGAAGAAGTTTCCAAAGAGAATGTGCAAAGCGGCGACGTAAAAATCATCGTACGCAAAGTCGCCGAATCGCCTGAGAACGTCACGCTCGAATTCGAGATTCAAGCGCCTGCGCCGTTGGGCTTGATTTCAGTAGCGATGCAAACCGCCAGCACCACCGATTTCAAACAGGCCATTATGACCACCAAGCTGGGGCGTATTCCGTTTTTGGTTCCGATGGCAGACACGAGCGGCTCGTTCAGCTTTGAGTTGAAAGATGAGAGCGGGCGCGTGCTGGCTTCGGGGCAAAAGAGTTTTCAAGAGTTTAAGAAGAACTGAAAGAGCATTTTCCATTTGCGATTTTAGATTTTTCATCGGTCATTGCTGGCGAACAACCGCAGTGCAATGGCAAATGAAAAATCTAAAATCGCAAATGGAAAATTTCTTCCCTCTTTTTCTTGCGCACTTCTTGACACGCCTTCGCCGCGTGTGGAAGTATCCGCCTTCAAATTCGCAGGCACACAAATTGCGAATTTGCCAACAAGCTAGTCCAAGCGTT
>JAYSVR010000152.1:0-7046 GCA_043718445.1 Acidobacteriota bacterium
TTGACGCCGCCGAAGCCGCGATAGGTGATGTTCTTCAGCACATCATCCGTGTTGGAATAGGCCGCGCCCGGCAATAAATCAGTGCCGACGCCTTTCAAGGCTCCCGCGCTGTTGTTCGTAGTTCACCCAGCGCACCCAGGCCTGCGCCGTATACCGCACGCTGGTCGGCGCTCCGACGTAGTTGTACCAATATTTGAGTTGGTAATTACCGGCCAGTCCGTTAAATGCCACCGTCTCATTATCGAGTTGGTGGAAGCTGTTGTAGCCATACGTCGTGGTCGAGACGCCGCTGGCGGTCATCGAAGTGCGCCCGCCATATTCGTCATAGTCACCGAAGGTAACAGTCGGCGTGGCGTTGGCGTCGTTGTAACTCACGCCCTTGATTTGGTGGCGGTTGTTATAGGTGAACGTGGCGACGTTGCCGGTCGTTTTTTGGTTGGTGGTCGTGCTGACCAAGTCGTCGGCGTCATAGGTGTAACTCACCAGGCCTTCTTCGGGCGTGGTCTGGCTTTGCACGCGCGCGTAACCGTCATAAACGAAGCTGCGTTGCTGATAAGCCGTCCCGCCGTTGTAATGCTTGATGTCCTGCAACAGTGTAATTGTCATATTCAAAAATAGCCTCTGCGCGCTTTGTGCCGCCCCCATCAAAGACCTGAGTATTGCTTGGCAAATTGCGGAGGTGAACCGGCGCATCGGTGTAAGTTGTGCTGTTCGGTTCCATTGGCTCCTTTATCACTTCAGCTTTGCATCTTTCTTCTTCGCCTCGATCAGCACTGGCAAATCAGCGTCGGCTTTTTTCCACTGCCGACCGCATTCCACATTCAGCTTTGGTATAGCTTCGTGCAGAACTTGCCGCGCTTCACCGGATGGCAATCGTCGCCGCATTACTGGGGATGCCGTTGCGCGACACTATGACGGTGTGCGTGCCGGAGGTAATTCCGGCGGGCAGCGCGATATTCAACTGGTTCAAGCCGGTCAGCCCTGGCGTACGTCCGGCATACGACACCGTAACCGGATTGCCGTCAATGGTCGCGCGCACGTCTGTCGCGACGTTTGCGTCAATATCCGTGGCATCCGCGCCGAGGCCGGTGCCGAAAAACGCGAGGATGTTGGGCTCACCATTGGCGCGCGTCGCGGCGTAAGGCGGCCCGTTGAAATTAAACGCATCGAGCGCGGCGGCGGGGCCGGTTCCATTTTGGTTAAAGGTGAATAGCCCAGGCACGGCGGGCGCAATCTGGAAAATCCCTGCGCGCGCCAATTGCCCGTTGCGTATGACCTCGACCGTGAGCGCGCCCGACGGAATGGCTTGCGCGAATTGGTTGTTGGTCGTCGCGGGCACAGTGCGCGGAATTTGAAAGTTGATTTGACCCGGCGAGACGAAAAAGAGCGGGGCGGCCAAGCCGTTGACGCGCACTTCAGTGACCGCCAGCGAGGTTGGCAGCGGTTGCGTTGCGGCGGCGATGGTTGCGTCGCTCAAGTCGGAACCAAAGAGCGCCACGATTGCACCCGGCGCAATCGTTTGCGCATAGCTCGCGGCTGACCCCAATGCGATGGTGCGCGAAACCGTTTGCGCCGCCAATCCTGTGTTGAGGCTGGCGCGGTAATCGGTGGCTTGCGCAAAATAACTTTCCCAGGCGAGCCGGAAGAGCTTCAGTTTTGCCAGCGTGGCGGGCGCAGGATCAGTGCCGCGTTGCGTAAACAGAATGAAGGCCGCGCGGAAATTTTTGGGCGCGGCTGACGAGTCGGGAGTGCGTGGGCCATTGGCCTGCACGACTTCGTTGATCGTCACCACCTGTTTGGTTCCGCTCACCGTAACGTTCGGCAAGGGATTGGACGAGCGCGTCTGCGTTGTGCCCACTGGGTTGTTAATGATGAATGTGTCGGCTACTTCGGCAGCCGGCCGCACTCCCATCAGGTATTGATCGAGCCGCGAATAGCCGTCAATCAGATTGACCGTAGTGAAGGTGCCGTCGCCGTTCTCGCGCCAAACGCTGCCTTCCATCGAAGACGAGCGCCGCGCCGCCGGTCCGCTGATGGTGGATTCGATGTTCAGGAAATAGTTCCAGTTTCCGTTGAGGCGTCCCAGCAAAAAGAACGGGTCGGCATTCGGATGGCGCGGGGAGGCCAGCCAACGATGTCCCTGCACTTGCGCAAAAAGCGAGAGTGCTGTGTGAACGCTGCCGATATTCGTCATGCGGGTCGAAGGCAGCGCGGGATAGGCATTAATAATGTTATTCAGGTTGAGCATCCCTTGAATGCGCTGGCTACCCAACGTTTGTTTGAGCGCCGCGCCCGTATTCAGGCTTTTCCCGATGCCTGACACGTCGTTGCTCACTGAGCGGTAAAAGGCGAAAGCGTCCCCGCCCAGGTTGAAGTTGAAATCAGTCAAAAAGTAAACGAAGTCGTAAACGTCCTGATTCGGGTGCGTCGCATAAAACGTGCGAATAATGGCGTTCAAATCCACGGTGGTGGTGGTGGTGAAATACTCAGCGATAGGTGTGCCGAACGCCTGTGACGATGGATTGCTCAGGTCAATTACTGCGGGCGTATTGGTCGAGTCGCCCGGTGTGATTCCGGCCAGCGCCGACGTCGTCAATTGTGCCGATTCATAAGTGAACTGGATGCGCCCATTGGCAAAGAGCGTCGCCTGAAAGCGGTGGCGACCGTTGTCGGTGGCGGTATTCTGAAAATCACGGATGTTGTTCCAAGTGATGACCACGCGGTCGTTGTCGCGCCGAATGAATATGCCCGCGTCGCCTTGTGTCAGGCTGGCGCTCGCATCCAGATCGTGCCAATAAGGCGCAATGCGAGGCAGCGAGGTTTGCAGATCGGCGAGCGATTCACCGCTGTCAATGCTGGCTCCGTTGAAAACCGCGTCGGTGACGTTGGCCGGACGAAACGTCAAAAAGCCATTGCTCGACACGGCTATTTGCGCGTAACTCGCGCCATACAAACTGAAGTTGAACCCTAGGTCTTGCAGCAGGTAAGCATCGTCGCCCGCTTCGCCCGTAGTCGGATTGAAGGCTGGCGCGACCGTCAGATCGAGCTTCGTGCCTAGGCTGGTGTCGAAAGGCGCTGAGAAACTGGTCACAACGTAACTTGACCCGGCAGGCGTGAAAAGAACGGCGCGTCCGCCCAGATCGAAAGGATTCACGGGCTGGGCCAACTGGCCGTTGTCCTGAATGACGGCGATGTCGTCCACATCGGCGACAGCGGCTTCTCTGTCATCCGCCAGCAACCCTTGCGCGCGCATACGGGCCAGGCGCTGCTGGTTCACTTCGCTCCAGATTTCCATCTCTCTCGCGCGTTCTTCCGGCGACCAGTTACCTTCGATACCGTGCTTGCTGCGGTTGATCGCAGGCACATTCGTCTGAGCATCGGTTTGCGCCCGCACGATGAGCCGCCAGGCCAGCGGCGTAAGCAACAGCGAACCCAGTAAAAAAACTGCTACTCCACGGGTAAACGCACGATTCAGATTTGTCATAATTTCTCCTGGCAAGATTGGGTTTTACCTTCAGCCTCATACTTTAGACATTATCGGGTTTAGATTAACCTCGTAAAAAGTTGAGCTATAACAATTTGAAAGACAACGCGCGCGAAATAAGTTGTACGGCTTGTTGGGTTCTTTTGTTTTTGTACTACAGCAGATAACGCGATGCTGAGGCATTAGGCGTCAGTCTGAGGAACCGTGCTGTGCAATAAGGGACGACGATCAAAATAAATTTTGTTGGTTGGTCAGGGTCTTTTGCTAATGAGGGGTCAGGGCTCGCCCAACACGACGCGCACGTTGTGTTGCGCGCCGTCGCTCGCCAGCACGATTTCAAGACTCGGCTGCATTTCTCCATCCAGTTCCACGCTGCTCACGCCGCGGCAGACGCCGTGCGGATTCTCGACTTTGATGACATAGCGTGTGGTGTCGTGCGTATAGGTAATTTCAAACTCACGCCAACTGCGCGGAATGCATGGATCAATGCGCAAGCGGTCGCCGCGCAGTTGAAAGCCGAGGATTGATTCGAGTCCGGCGCGATACATCCAGGCGGCTGAGCCGGTGTACCACGTCCAGCCGCCGCGCCCGGTGTGCGGCGGTACGGCGTAAACGTCTGCGGCGGCGACATAAGGTTCGACGCAGTATTTATGCAAGCCTGCGCGCGTTGACGAATGATTGATCGGGTTGAGCAACGCGAAGCCGCGTCCGAAATCGCGCGTGCCGCCGCCAAACAGCGCGCCGACTTGATCGTGATGCGTTCGCGTCGCCGTCCGCACGCTGCGGCCCTGCACGCGGTTGGGTTGCTGGGTTCGACTGCCGAAACCGTCTGCCGCACCGCGCCTTGTCCCGTACTCATCACGCATCCGGGCGAACGCGAATGGGTGGGGTTGACCAGCAACGCCGTCGGCCTCGAACGCATTTTGCTGGCGCACGATTTTTCGAGCGATGCCGAAGTCGCGCTTAACTTTGCGGCTTCGCTGGCGCAACAGTTTCAAGCTGAGTTGCACACCTTGCACGTACTCGCGCCGCCCGGCCTTGACGCCGAAGTCGAACGTGCAGCGGGCCTCTTGCACCGCGCCGTGACTGACGACGTGCAGTGGTGGAGTCGCGTCAAACACAACGTGCGCGCGGGCAAGCCTTACCGTGAAATTTTGCTTTATGCCGAAGAAGAAAAGATTGATCTGATTTGCATGGGTACGCACGGCGCTGGTTTCGGCATGCGCGCGCTCTTCGGTTCCAACGTAGACCGCGTGTTGCGACAAGCGCCTTGCCCGGTCTTGATCGCGCGTCCGCGCAAACCAGCGGTGGCGATTGTGGTTGAAAAAGAAGATGCGTGGTACGGGCTGCAACCCGTGCTACAGAGTCCATCAGGAGGGAATTTATGAACAAAGCGTTGCTCGTCATCACTCTCGCGTGGCTGTGGACTGCGCCGCAGTTGACGGAGTGGTCTTTTCGGTAACGTCCCGACTCAACCTACAAACGGAAGGAAAAATGAAAGCAATCTTTTTCAGAGCCGTGGCGGTCTGGTTCATCCTGATCGCGGCGGAATCCCTGCACGGCACGTTGCGCGAGTTGTTGCTAAAGCCCTATGTCGGCGATTTTCGCGCGCGGCAAATCGCTTTGTTCACGGGGGTGCTGATCATTCTCGGCGTCGCCTATGCCTTCATCCGCTGGATTCGGGCCGAGAGCACGAGGGCTTTGTTGCTGGTGGGATTGCTGTGGGTGACGCTCACCCTAGCCTTTGAATTCAGTCTGGGGCTGTTTGTCTTGGGCTATTCCTGGGTACGAATGATGGAGGATTACGACATTACGCGCGGAGGCTTTCTCTCGTTCGGGATGATCGTGTTGTGGCTGTCGCCGCTCATTGCAACGAAGCTGAGTGAAATGGCGACGCCGCAAGCAGCCATATTTTGAACAGAATGTAATATCAGCAAGGTCAGGCAATTCGAGTCGAATCTGATGCGCGGCTTTCTTCCCACAGCAATTTGATCAAGGTTTGCGTCACCGCCAGCACGACTGGCCCGATGATGAGGCCCAGCAGACCGAAGGCTTGCACGCCGCCCAGCAGCGCGAAGAATACATAGATTGTGCGGAATTGGACTTGTTCGTGAATGACCAGCGGGCGAATGACGTTGTCAGCCAAACCGACTACGCCCGCGCCCCAGCCGAGCAGTAGCAGGCCTTTGATCCAGTGGCCGGTGAAGATCAATACCAACGCGGCGGGCAGCCAGATCGCGGCGGAACCTACCAGCGGAACCAATGAGAAAAGGCCGGTCACAACGCCCCACAGAAGCGGCGAGGGCAGGCCGAGCGTCCAGAAGGCGAGCGCGAGCAGTGTGCCTTGTGCGAGGGCGACGGCGAGGCTGCCGTATACGCTGGCGATGATCGTGCGATAGATGCCGGAAGAAAGCTGTTCGAGTTGCGTTGCGCGCAGCGGTGCGTGTGCGAGCAGCCAGCGCACACGTTCAGCGCCGTCGCGCAAAAGAAAAAACAACGTGAAGAAGGCCACGACGAGTTCGACGACGAACGAAGTCAGGTTGCCGACGAATTGCGCGGCGCGCGCGAGCAAGGCGTTGCTCCATTGTTGCAGCCGTTCGAGCGCGAGCGCGCGCAAGTCGAAATCAGCGAAGCCGGGGAATTGGCGCGACCAATGCGTAGCTCGTTCGAGTTGGTGAGCGATCCACGGCCATACGCCGCCATCCGACGCGCTTTGCGCTTGCAGCGTGCGGTAAAGGTCAGAGAGTTCGCGTTGCAGGGCTACGCTTAACAGCAGCGGCGGCAGCGTGACGATGAGGAGTACGAGAATGGTTGAGAGCAGCGCGGCGGCGCTGGCGTTGCGCACGACACGAGCGACGCGCTGATGCAAAGGATGAAAGATGACGGCAAAAAGCGCGGCGGCGACGATGGGACGTGAGAAAGGCGCGACAATGTATGCGCACAGCGTCAGCGCCAGTGCGGTTCCAATTGTCAGAAAAATTATGGCGGCGCGTTGTCGTTGCATATAGCGAACCTAAATCGGTTGTAGAACAAGATGGTATCTTGTTCCTGTTTCAGCGGAACAAGATACCATCTTGTTCCACCACCCAATTCACGCCAGTTTTTGTGAGCGCGTTTGCATGAGGCGGCTGAACGATTCAGCGATGAGCCAACTCAGTATGACTGCGCCGCCGAGTAACGCCATAGCGAAGCCGTCGGGTTGTTCCAACCCCAACAGCGTGCGCAAGGCGGGCACGTAAGCCGTGAGCAATTGCAACGCGATGCTCAACACGATGGTCACGTGCAAGGCGAGGTTGTGCGACGGTTCGGCGGCGACGCGGCGCGCGGGATAGGCGAAGATCAACTTGGCGATGGATACGTAAAGAAACACGATGGTGCGCGTTACGGTTTCGCTGTAGCCGTAACGCGGCAACGCGACTAAAAAGATTCCAGCCACCAACGCGAGCAAGCCGCCCGCCAACAGAATGAAGCGCAACGAAACCGGGTCGAGCAACGGCGCTTGCGGATGACGCGGCGGCACGTTCATCACGCCGGTGCTGCGGTCAAGCCCCAGCGCGAGCGC
>JAYSVR010000153.1:0-23836 GCA_043718445.1 Acidobacteriota bacterium
GCCACAAAAAAGCACAGAAGACACAAAAGGAAACTCCATTGTCAGGAATCTTTTTTGTGACCTCTGTGCTTTTTTGTGGCGAAAGCCCTTCTTGAGTTACGGAACAATCGTTGCGCCACCACGGCCTTGAATCGGCAGCGGCTCATCACGCGTGAGGCCGACGACAATGCCTGCGGCAACGGCTCCGCCCAGCACGGCGAAGACCGGGACGGAGTGACGCTTCGTCCAGAAACCTTCATCTTTGGCGCTGTTCACGACGACGACGTTGCTGTTGCTGGGGGCGCTCTCGGCCACGACTGCTGTGATCGAAGTCGAGCCAGTCATACGGCCTGCGTTGAAAGGTACGACCGCAATGCCTTGCGCGTCGGTGCGCGTGGCGAATTGCTTACCGGCTTCGACGCCTGTGCCCAAAGTGCCGACCGGTTGATCGTCCGCCAGGTTCAAGCTGAAGACGACAGGCAGCGCCGGAGCAGGCTTGCCTGCGCGATCAGTCACGAGGAAGCGCAGAGTTTGCGTTTCGCCGGGTTTGACGTTTTGCAAGTAGCCGCCAGCCTTATTGGCTTTGTCAGCCGGACGCACGACATAAGGCGACTCGCCCGACTTGCCGACGGCTTCGTCGTTGATCGTCGTCTCAACTGACACCTTGCTGATTTCACGAACACTGCCTGCTTTGATTTCGAGCGTGACGTGACCGGCTTGTTCGCTCAGGCGGAAGTGCGCGCCGGGTTCGGCAGCGAACGTCTTGCCCTGGGTTTCGACGTAAGCCGCCACGTTGGGTTCGAGCCTGACTGTCATCTCACCGTGCAACAAGTTGCCCATCAAGACACGACTTGCATCTTCAGCTTTCGCCAAAGACAGGCGGGCGCTGGCGTCGCGCGCGAGGTTGACGCGGGCGATGCCGTGCAAGGCGGCGCGGGCTTCGGCAATTTCGGTTTGAATGAGTTCGCCGTTCCAGAGCAATTCTTGCGAACGCGCGGCGCGTCCGTTGAGTTTGAGCTTGCCCGCCGATTCGATCATGCCGAGCATCGCGGCGTGCGCATTGGCTGACAGGCGAATGCCTGCGTGGCCTTTCGTCACGTCTTTGATCGAACGCATCAATAAAGTCTTCTCGGAATTGCGGGCGGCGTCTTCGGTTTTATTCTCAGCTTTACTCACCGCGACGGCAGACAAGTTGAGCGACCAGTTGCCCAGCGGTTGTACGTTGCCGCGCGCCGTCGTCAATACGGGTTGTCCGCTTTTCATGCTTAGCTTGAGCAACGTCGCGCCCGAAGCCACCCACGTTTTGCCGCCCGCTTCGAGATAAGCGTGAGCCGTCGGAGCCAGCCTGATTTCGGCTTCGCCTTCATACACCGAAGCCAGCAAGGTGTTTTGTCCCTCGTTATCGGATTTGCTGACTTGCACTGCGCCGTCGTTGGTCAGGTTGATTTGACCGAGTGCGGGCAGCGCCACCGCGACGGGCGCGCTGGCTTGAATCAGTTCGCCGTTCCAAACGGATTGGCGGCCTTGCAGGGCGCGTCCGTTGATTGAGACGAGACCGTTGGTGTCGAGCGTGCCAATCGGCCCGCCAGTTTGACTCGGCGCGTTGCGCACGATGCGCGGGCGCGTCGCCGGTGTAGTGTTGCCATCGTTACTTGCGAGCGCGACGGCGGGCAGTACTGCCTGGCTCAGGCCGAGGCTGAAACATAAACCCATTACCGCGAGGGATGATTTCCGCATTACAAACTCTCCTTTTAATTGCCTTACAAAAAATGAATCACCGCAAGGTAGGGCAGGTTTCAAACCCGCCCTACCACCTGGGCATTTAACGCAATACCACCCGCACGGGGTTAGCGGCGCGGCCATCTACGGTCAGGTTGATTTCGATTTCACCTGAACCGCGTAAGCTCATCGGAATGGGCACGTTGATTTGATCCAACCCGGCATAACCGCCTTGCGGCCCGGCAAAGAGTACGGGCACGGCAGTTCCGCCTAGACTGACGCGCACGGGTCTGACCGGTGAGCGGTAATGGCGAATGCCGGTGCCGAACAAGACCAGATAAACGCGATCTTGTTCGTTACTCATATCAACCGAGAGGGCGACCATGCGATTGAGCGCGGCGTCCCAACGCGCGAGCGGTTCATAGCCCACTTCGCCGTTGGCTTTGACGCGCAGGATGAGTCCCGCCGCGATGCCCTGACCGTTAGAAGTTGCCGAAAACAGCGCGGGCGATGAATCGGTGATCGTGACCATGCCCATCGAGATCGTACCGTCTGCCGCCGCCACCGTGACCCGTGCGGGGCCGAGCGGCACGTCGCGCGGCAACAGATAATTGATCTGTCCCGGTGCGACAAAAAACAGCGGCGCAAGGCGTTCGACGTTGTTGCTATCCATCACTGCGACCTGCGTACCCATCAATTCCATCGGCAAGTTGATCGAAGGCGTAACGCCCACGCCGGTCGCCAGTCGTTCACCGAAAGCCGCGACGATGGATTCTGCCGACAACGTAGTGTTCGCCGCAAAGCTCGCAGCCGATACGTTGACAACCCGTCCGTTGGCCGTGCCGATGTCGCTCGACATCACGGTGACGCGGCCTTCGCGGTCGTGAATCGTGACGCGTACGCGCTTCACTTCGGGGCGTTGGTTGGCTCCGCTAAAACGTTTGACGATGGTGATGCTTTGCCCGCGTACCAGATTGGCCGCAGCGATTTCAGCATCAAGATAAAACGTGGGCGCTTCGCCCACCGGTCGGTCGTTGCTGTCCAGGAACTGATAGGTCGCGCAAAAAGTATCGAGGTTCGAATCGTGCGTCGAAAATTCCACGGCGTATTCATCCGCGTTGCGCGCCATGACGACCAGCGGCGAAAGGCTCGTCGCCGTCGGGTTAATCAGATTGAACGGCGTGTTGATGCCCGCCGTGATGGGATAGGTGAACACTGCCGTGCCCGTGGCATTCGTCGTAATGCGCAACGAAGAAGTAAACGCATCGGGCAAAACTTGTGGTGCGCTCAAGCCCGTTGTGCGTCCAGCCGGAGCCGGAAGGCGCGGGTTGAAATACAACCGGAAGGTTTGCGAGCCGCCCGGCGGAATCGTGACGTTTTCGGTGCGCCCCAAGAAGCGCGGCACACCGGTCTCGACCACCGCGAACGGAAAAACCGTGCTGTCGTCAGGGTTGGTGATCTTGCCGTTGGTGACATCAGCACCCGTGCGAATGGCTGCGCCACTCAGGTTCAGCGGCATGCATCCGTCGTTCACCACCGTGAAGGCGCTGAATGGAGGATTCGGATCAGTTGTGCGCGTCAGCGTCTTGATGCCGAAGTTGAAAGCATTGCCCGCCACCGTTATGCGCGGCGCAGGCGGAGCCAGATCAATCAACGTATTCGCCAGATTGTTATCCATGTTCGGGTCAGGGCTATCCGCCGTGACCTTGAACATATTCAGCGCACGCAGGTTGTTTTCGGTGGCGATGCAATCGTCCACGCGCGCGACAAAAGTATAAGTAACTTTCGCGCCTGCTCCGAGCATCGCAAGAAACCCGGTTCCATCGGTCGGCAGCACTTCACAACGACCGATGCTGGCGGTGCAAGACAACATCGTGAACCCGCGCGGCAGCCAGTTATTGACACTCACGTTAATTGCTGCGCCGGGGCCGTTGTTAATGACCATCGCGGTGAAAGTCACGACCGTACCTTTGGTGACGACACTGGGCGACACGGAATTCATCGCTACCAAGTCAGCCGCTGGCGTCGGAGTAGGTGTGGGAGTCGGAGTTGGTGTTGCAGTGGGAGATGGAGTAGGCGTTGTCGTTGGAACCGGCGTCGGCGTAGGCGCGGCAGTAATTTCGCCGAGAATCGCCAAGCCCATCAAACGCTGTCCGGTATAAATCGTACCCAACACCGCGCCACTTTCGAGATCGAACTTGTGAATGTAGCCCGTGTCATAATCAATGCTCCAAAAGGATTTGTTATCGGCATTGAGGTTCATTGTGAACCAGCAATTGATTCCGGCTACGTCATAGCGCTTCACAATTGCGCCGCTCGCGTTGAGGCGCAGGATTTCTTCGTTGTCAGCCACCAGCATGCCGCCGTCAGGCAATAGGCGAATGCCTTGCACGCCGAAGTGGGGCAGGTTCTGAACGAAATCAGGCAGTTGTTGTTTGGTGCATACGTTGAACCGTTTCACGCTCGTGCCTTCTGACGTGTAATAGAGCGTGCAACGGTCGCTGGCGAGATCAATCCAATCAGCGCCGCGCAATTCTACTTGCACGTCGTAACGATCAAGCAACGTACCCGACGGGCTGAATTTCAATACATCGCTGTCGCCATCCACCGAGCCGACGTAAACGTTTCCGTCAGGGTCGAGAATGACCGACTTGGGAAAGCGTCCGTAACCAGAGCCGAAATTGCCCAGCAGCATTCCGCTCGGCCCGAATTTCACGACGCGCCCTGAGCTAAACAAGGTGGCATAAAGATTGGCCTGCTTGTCGAAAGCCAGTCCCGACATAAAGCGCCGATCAACGCTGTCGAGCGTTTGCATCAACGTGCCGGTCGGCTGGTCATAGCGATAGACGACTCCATCCAGCGTCGAGACGAAGATGTCGCCCTGGCGATAGGGCGGAATGAATTGTGCGGCGGCGGGACGCATCCACAGCGTCACCGTAAAGATCACAGCCACTGCACATAAAACGGACAAACTCTTATGCCAACGCTGCCGGTCTTGCCGACATGCGCGATAGAAGTTCGCGGCTGACTTCTGAAAGTTCACAGGCTTCCTCCTTCAAACTGGTTTGCGCTTATCAAAAATTGCGCGATTGACGTTCCGGTGGGGTGAATCATTATGCGCGTGGGGCTGTGCAGAGAGGGGGATTTTCTGAAGCTCTTATTGACGAACGCGCATTTCCACAATGGGCGATTAACGAATCGAAATGATGTGTATCAGGCGAAAACTAGCCTGCACAATAATCGTGCATTCAGGGGTTTTCGCTGGTTAAAGATAACTGGGATTCTACGATTGCGTGTGATTGATGAACGGCTTGCGAAGATACTGCTTACCTCAGGTTGAGGCACCGCGCGTGACCATCAATCGGTTTGTCGAAGGTCGAACAGGTTGTTTTTCAATTGTTTACTTTCGAGCGAGCGCATTGTCTTTATTTGGCCCCTCAAGATCAAGCGAGCGTGGCATTAACAGGCTAGTCTTTGATGTTAGGCAGACTCAGGTGGCGAGAGCTGCACGATCAATCAGCCTGCCGTCGTCTGTGTGGTGATTTGTGCTGCTATTGGGCAAGCAGGGAATCAGCACGCATAACGTTAAGAGTGCGATTAACGGAATCAGGGTTAAGCAAGCTGCCCAGCCTGAAATTAGAGTGCCTCCGGCGTTTTCTCCTCCGGCCCAGCGCGCCAACGCTTGCCATTGATTATGCGGACGCACCAACACCCAGGTCAGCAAAGCAAGCGACAATAACAGCCATTGATTAGGTGATTGGGTTAGCAGGCAACGTTTCCATCCAATCAACAGCGGGATGAGTGCCATCACCAGATAATGATGCCAGGCGACGGGATTCAGTATGAGACTGAGCGTTACCAGCAAGCCGAACGCCAATTCAAAGTCGTTCATCTTTCTGGTGCGCCATAAACCCCAGAGCAACACCAGCAACGGCACGAACCATGCTAGTTTCGCGCCGAAGCCCCAAGCCATCAGCGGCGCACCGCGCACGCCTTCTAGTTCCAACGTTCCGGTTCCCGCGAAGAATCGTGGCATGACCGTCCACAGTGAGATATTCGCGTCATAGGTTCGATAAAAGGTTGTTACGGCAGGCGCAACGTTTTGGTAATAGTGCAGGAATCCGCCCCAACCGAGCTTGCCCAACATGAGCATTTGAGCAAAGGCGAATACGGCTGCCGCTGCCAGTGCCGCGCGCCACCGTTGGCGCAGGCATAAAAATAATACGATCGGCCATCCTGTCATTTTCAAAGCCAGCGCCATCCCTAACGAAACCCCGCCCGCTACGTCGCGTCCGGTCGCCAGCGCGCGCCAGGCCCACAGCAACAGCACCAAAAGAATGACGTTGATTTGTCCGACTTGTGCGTCTTCGGCTAACGGATCCCAGGCAAGTCCCAACAGCAGCGCCCACCACCACCAACCCGTAGCCTTACCCCCATTCCACCAGCTACAAAAAAGAAATGCCGCATAGCACCAACCGAGCAGGCAAAACATCCACCACAGGCGGGCGGCCTGTTCATAGCTGAAATAAGCAAACGGGATTCCCATTAACCCCATCATCATCGGGTGAGGCGTAGCGTGCGGAAAGAGCCGCGCGTCGGTCTGGATGCCGAACTGTTGGGCTAACTGGCCGACGGGTTGATAAGGAGCAACGCCGGTGAGCAACGCGCGACCCAAAACATATTCCTGAAGAAAATCTTTCTGATAGAGAACCGGCGGCGAGAAAGAATCACGCACCACAAAGAAAGCGGAATTGGTATTTTGCACCAACGTCACCACCGCGAGTAACACCACCGCAAAATGAATCGGGTTACGGCACCAAGTTAGAATTTTTCGCATAGTTCACCTGGCCTATACTGCCCACGCTGATTGTCATAAAGCCTGATGAAGTAAGACAGAGGCAACAAAAGGTGAAAGGCGAACGCCTTCGCCTTTCACCTTTTTGAGTTTGCCCCTTACTCCCTCTTACCGAGGAAGCGTTAAAAATTCAGCTTGCCCGAAATTTGAACACGACGTTCGGCGCTGGTGACGCTGTCGCGGATGCGTCCGAAAACCGCGCTCGTCAGCACCGCCGTCGGCGCGGCGAACGAGGGCGTGTTCGTGAAGTTGGTCGAATCAACCCGCAGATCGAAGTTGACCCGTTCAGTGAAACGGAAGTTCTTGCTCATCGAAAGACCCATCACGAAAGAGCGCGGGCCGATGAAGAAGTTCCGTTTCGTGTTGCCGTTGGAACCCGGCGTCGGCAATGTGAACTTGGCACGCGAGGCAGTGTCGAGCCAGAAGTTCAAGCCGCTTTCGAGCAACAGCTTGCCTTCTTTGCGCGAACAGCCGTTGCAATCGGCCAACGATCCCACCACGCTGCTGAATGTGTTCAAGCCCGAATAGATCGTGAAGGGGCGTCCCGATTGATATTGCAACGTGTTCGACAGTTGCCAGCCGCCGATGACTGCATCCACCGCGCGATGCGAGCCTGAGAAAAACTTGCGACCGTTGCCGAAAGGCAATTCGAACCGCGACAAGCCTTGCACGACGTGGCGGCGATCAAAGTCAGACCACGCATAGTTCAGGCGGCGGTTGGCGTTATCGAAAGGCGTACTCGAAGCGGATTGCGCCGTGCCGGTCGCCACCAACGTAAAAGTCGGATCGAACGAACGGTTGTCCATTGACCGCGACAACGTGTAACTCACCTGGAAGTTGCTGCTTTTCACCGAGCGGCGCAGGATGAATTCGAGGCCGTGATACATCGAATAATCGCTGCTGTCGAAAACATTCATGCCGCCCGTGAATTGCGAGAAGGGCTGCAACGCCGAACTGAAACCGTTCACGTCGAGCAAGCGGCGACCAACGTTCGCGCTAGAGCAAACTCCGGCAGTTACGTTCGCGGCGGCGCAGGTGCGTTGCGAAGCCAGCACCGCCAGCGTAGCCACACTGCCTTGCGTCAGTGAGGCAGGGGCCAACGTGCGGAACAAAGCCGTACCGGTATTGTTCGTTGCGCTGCCCGTCAACAACAGATTGATGAGCGGACTGTTCGCCGTCGTGCTGTTGCGCACCGTGTTGAATGCATCGAGGAAGCTTTCGGTTTGCCCCGCGACTTTGGCGTTGATGTTGGCCTGATTAGCGTTGTAACCGCCGATCAAATGTACGCCGCGTTTGCCGACGTAATTGATCTCAACATTCAACCGTTTGACGATTTCTTTCTGGAAGCTGAACGTCCACGAGTGAACTTGCGGGAACTGGAAGTTCGGGTCGAACACGTTGATCGAGCCTAAGCCAAAGGCCGCCGGTTGCCGCAGGGCATCGGGCGTAGACGAAGGCGTCAAACCCGCAATGATCGGCGCGACGTTGCGATATAAACCACCGCCCTGGCCGAACGCCCCATTCACCGCACCCAGCGCATTACCGGGAATGTTTTGATAAACGTTCGCGCCCAACAACTGCGAGGCGATGCGGTCAGAGGCCACGCGGTAATTGCCGCGAATCGAAGTTTTGCCCGACTTGAACGGATCCCACGCAAACCCGATGGAAGGCAGAATCACGCCGTAATCGTTCTTGAATAATTCGCCTTGCGACCAACGCAACGCATTTGTTCCGGCATTGCCCAGCGTGAACGGCGTGTTCGGCACGAGAATCGGACGGCCCTTGGAACGCGGGTTCAACTTTACTTCCCAACGCACGCCCAGATCAAGCACCAGATTGGAGCGCACGCGCCAGTTGTCTTGCGCGTAAAAATCCAACTCAGGGTAATTCGCCGTGAAGCTCCAGCGCGTGCCTAACGGCGCAAACTGGCTGGGGTTATTCGGGTCGCTCACAAAAGCCTGCGCCACCGTGTTGACGCGCCCTAACTGATTATTGAGCGCGTTTTGCAGCGTGCCTAAATCAACGGCGTTGATGCTGGTCACGCCTGCCACCGGCAAGTTAAAGCCCGTGTAACCCGCCGCGCCGCCGAAACTCACTTGCGGTTCGAGGTTGATGCCCGCCACCGATGAACGGTCGTCAATGTGGCGGCCAAGACGGAAATTCAAGCCGGTTTTGAAAATGTGCGGTGAGTAATCAAGCGTTACGTTGTCTACGAATTGCCAAGTGCGCAGCTTGCGCGCGTTGCTGATGAAATTGGTGTTGGCATTGGCAATCGTCGTGAACGCAAAGTTATAAGCCGGATCAGGTTGTGGCGTATCGAAACGGAACGCGAACTTGTTCAAGCCTAAAACAAACTCGTTAATCAAACGCGCAGTCGGGTTCCAGCGATAGTTCACCGCCAGATTGATCGGGTCACGGCCGGTGTCAACGAGGTTGGGCGAATCAGGGAAGATCGGGCGTCCGCCATTGCCCGCATCGCCCAGACTGGTTTGCTTGCCTTGCGCATAACGCACATAAAAGTTGTTGCGCTCATTCATTGAGTAATCAACTTTCGTCACGAAATCATATTGTTTCTCGTGTTGCGGCGAAGCGAAGTTGAAACCAGCGGTGTTGAGTCCGTCGCCGACAGCGAAATTATTCGGTAGCGGTTGCGCATTGATGAGTCCGACCAAGGTGTTGTCGCGCGTGATATTTGCCGCATTGGCGGCGATGTTATAGCTGTTGAGGCACAGCGTCGTGACTGTGGCGCTGCACACGGGCAGCGTCGCATTACCGCTGGCATCAACGGCGGCGGTGGCCGAACCGGCAGGCGCATTGGCGCGTCCCACGACATAGCGGACGTTGCCCGCGCGCGCCGCTGCCGTATAAACCGTGCGCGTCACTAAGCCGGTGTCGTAAGCGCGTAGCATTTGCAGGTTGGCGAAATAGAAAAGTTTGTTCTTGATGATCGGGCCGCCGATGCTGCCGCCGAAGATATGCTGCACGAACTGTTCTTTCGGCAAGTTATTGATCTTTGCCCCGTAGGATTTAGCGATGAAACGCGGCGTTTGATAGTACTCAAACCCATTACCGTGAATCTGGTTCGTACCCGATTTGGTAATCATCGTCACTTGCGCGCCGCTGCTGCGTCCGAGTTCCGCCGTGAAGCCGCCCGTGACCAATTGGAATTCCGCCAGCGAGTCGGGGTTCATCCGCAAAGGCGTAAAGTTCGAACCGCCCGCGCTGGTTTCGTTCACGTCAACGCCGTCGAGCGTGTAATTGAAGGCGCGGTCGCGCGAACCGTGTACGTGGCTGCCTCCGCCCGTGTTGGCGCCGGTGACAACGCCCGGCTGAAAGTTGAGCAGGTCGAGCGGATTGCGTCCGCGCAAGCCGACAATGGGCAGGCTTTCGAGCGTCTTTTGATTGATGGTGCTGCCGATGTTGCCTGAGCTACCGGTTTGCACTGCGTCGGCAGCGGCTTCAACGGTGACGGCGGCTGACACATCGCCGACCTGCATCGCTACGTTAATCGTAGCGGGCTGGTTGATCTGCACGGTGTTGCTGGTCGTGATGAATTTTTTGAAGCCGGGTTTCTCAATCGTGACTTCGTAAGTTCCCACCTGAATCAAGTCAAAGGCATAAGCGCCGCTGCTGCCGGTGGTCGTGGTAAAGGTGACGTTCGTCCCTTCGTTTTTGAGCGTCACGGTCGCACCCGGCACGGCGCTGCCGCTTGGGTCTGTGACCGTACCCGCCACGCGCGAGGTCGTACCTTGCGCAAAAGCGTTGAGCGCCATCAGACCGGTGACGAGTAACGTCGCCAGCATCGCGCGCGCTGCGTTCGAGAAAATTCGTGATTTCATAATTCGCCTTCTTTCCTGAAATAGTGGCAGGCTGTGAATTTGATAAGCCGCTGATTGGGCTAACTCAGCCTGACGATTGATTGCGTTCGAGATAATGTCGAAGATTGATGGACTTTTAACAGGCAACTCCTATTCCGGCAAGCAGTTGGACTGGCTCTGTTGTACTAAAAACAATTTTTCAGCCGAGTCCTCTACCATAATTCCGAAAAAGCGAAATTTCGTTACGAGAATTTGAATACCTCGGCACTGAGTGCTTCAGGGTTTCGCAAAATGCGTTGATGCGCCAAGATAGGCACGAGGCAATTTCGACTCGCAACCAACCGATAACTGACCACCCATGAAAATCATTCCGTTAGGTACAAGTTCTGGCAAACCTACGCTGCGGCGTAACGTGAGCGCGACCGCCGTCACGGCTGAGGGTGAATGGTGGCTGTTTGATTGCGGCGAAGGCACGCAAATGCAAATCGTACGCGCGGGGCTTTCGATGCATCGGCTCGCGGGTATTTTCATCACGCACTTGCACGGCGATCATTTCAACGGACTGGCCGGATTGCTCTCGACGATGGCGCTCGACAAACGCACGGCTCCGCTCACACTCGTGTGTCCGCCGGGCGTGAATGAATATCTGAATCTGTTGGCGAAGCTGAAAATCCTGTGGGTGAATTACGACCTGACGGTGCGCGAATTCGGCAAAGGTTATTTCGCGCAACGCGCGGTTGAGACGGCGTGGGAATCAGATCAATTCGTCATCACGACGCGCCCGCTCGATCACCGCATCTTCGCGCTGGGCTATCGCTTGCAGGAAAAAGATCGTCCAGGCCGTTTTGATTTGGAAAAGGCGAAAGCGTTGGGCATTCCGTCCGGGCCGCTTTACGGTAAGTTGCAACGCGGCGAAGACATCACGCTCGCCGATGGACGCACGATTCATTCGTCTGAAATCGTAGGCGCTCCGCGACCCGGCAAAGCCGTGAGTTATTGTTTAGATACGCGGCCTTGCGACAACGCGGTCGCGCTCGGCGCTGACGCCGACTGGCTGATTTACGAAGCGACCTTCACCAAAGACCTGCCCCACGAAGCGCAACAGTTCGGACACTCGACGGCAGAACAAGCCGCGCAAGTCGCCGTCGCCGCGCGTGCCAAAAATTTGCTCATCACCCATTTCAGTTCGCGCTTTCCCGATGCGCGCGTGCTGTTGCAAGAGGCGCGCGAAGTCTTCCCAGCGACGGTGATGGCAGAAGATTTGATGGAGATTGACGTATGGTGATCGCTACGCCACTTGGTGTTTTTGCGCGCAGCCAAGCTGCTGGGGCGTTTGTTCAGAGCGTGCAATATCGGTTGGATAAGTTCGAGATTAAGCGTCCGAATCGCGTGAAAGGCGCAGCGGAAGAGGCGAACGAAAGCGAAGACACGATGAAGGAGTAGTTATGGCTTACAGCGATTTCACACTGAACGAACTCAAACAAAAATTTCAATTGTTGGTTGATGAAAAGACCGATCTCTTTGCTGACGTTGCCGAAGTTAAATTGCCCGCTACGCTCGCCGATTTGCTGCGCCGTTACTTGCCGCTGGCGATTAACCTGACCACTGACAAGGCTCGCTCGGAATTGGTAACTGCGCCGGTCTTGACCGAGTTCAAACTGTTGCATCGTGATCGCATCAGCCTGTTTTTCGATTTGGAATTCAACGTAGATGAAGCCGCCGGATTAAGAGGTCGTTGCGATTACATCTTGTCTCAAAATTCTGAGCAATTGGTTTTGACTGCGCCGGTGTGCGTGCTGGTCGAAGCCAAAAACGAGAACATCGTCGCAGGCGTTCCGCAATGCCTGGCGGAAATGGTCGCCGCTTTGCGCTTCAATGCCGCGCAAGGCTTGCCGCCGCGCCCGGTGTTTGGCGCAGTGACCACTGGCATGCAATGGCGCTTTCTCAAACTGGATGGCGTGCGGGCCTTTATTGATGCGGCTGAGTATCCCATTCAAACTCCAGAGAAAATCTTCGGCATCCTGCATCACATCGCGCTTGGTCAGCACGTTTGAGGGCGATAGATAAGCAGGTCAAGACCAGTATGAAACGAGTACTTCAACCTGCTTGGGACAACAGCGAATTGCCATTTTGGATACAGGATGTATTGAGCAAACGTTGGTACAGTTGCAGCGAACCGGTGCATGTCCATTTCCGGCAAGACCTGTTACGTGGGTTGGTTAATCGGGCCGTTGAGGGGTACGAAGATGGTCGAGAGCAGTTACGCAAAGCCTGTTGTGCTTGCTTACAGCTTGAAGACGAGCAACTGATGGAACAATCACTCGCATGTCTTTTTGTGATTGGCTTGGTGACTGACGCGCCTGCGGTTGAACTATTGCTTCATCATCCCGACGAATCAATTCGTAAAGCTGCACGGACGTGCTTGTTCGAGATTCGACGACGACCAGCCAATGACGGAAATTAAAGTCAAAATGTATGTTCTGGCGCTTTCTCAAACTTGATGGCGTGTGCGCCTTCATAGACGGCTAACTAAAAGCTATGCCGGTGATTAACCTTGAAACACGTATTGCCGCGCCTCTCGAAACCACATTCGATCTTGCGCGTAGCGTTGACCTACACATTGAATCCACTGCTCACACCAATGAGAAAGCTGTTGCGGGACGCACTTCCGGGTTGATCGGCTTTGATGAAGAAGTCACTTGGGAAGCTACTCACTTTGGTCTCAGGCAACGCTTGACGGCAAGAATCGTTACGTTTAATCGCCCACATCATTTTCGTGACTCGATGGTGTCGGGCGCTTTCCGAAGATTCGATCACGACCATTACTTTGAAACGGATGGCGCACACACGGTAATGAGGGATGTCTTTGATTACACATCACCGCTTGGCATCTTAGGCAATCTGGCTGACTGGCTGTTTTTGAAAAGATATATGCAAAGGCTGCTGGTCATTCGCAATAAACTCATTAAGACCGTCGCCGAAAGTGGAGAAGCAGAGAAATTTCTAAACAATCGATAACAGATACGGCAGTTCATCAACAAGGAGCCTTTTTCGACAATGAAACCCACTCGATTAACCGAGTTCATCGGCAAGATGGAACCCAAAAGCGTCGCCGTCTTTGCCAGCGCGCATGACATTCGCCGCAATCAGGACAGTGATTTCGAGTTCCGTCAGGACTCGGATTTTTATTACCTCACGGGACTCAACGAGCCTGATTGCGTAGCCGTCCTCGCGCCTGAACATCCGCAACACAAATACATTTTGTTCGTGCGTCCGCGCGTGAAGGAAGAAGAAATCTGGACGGGGCTGCGTGCGGGCGTCGAAGGCGCGATCAATAAATACGGCGCAGATGCGGCTTATGACATCAAGCAACTCGATCAGGTGTTGCCGCAATACCTGAAGGGGGCTGACAAGTTGTATTACCGCTTCGGGCAAAACGCGCGCTTCGATCTGAAGCTCATCAACACGATCAAGCATTTGCGCGAACGGGTGCGGCACGGCGATTACGGCCCGACGACGATCATTGATCCGGTGACGCAAGTTCACGAGATGCGCTTGCGCAAGAGCGCCGAAGACATCGCCAGCATGCGTCGCGCCGCCGCCATCAGCGCCGCCGGTCACGTCGCCGCGATGAAACATTGCCAACCGGGCATGTATGAATACGAGTTAGAAGCGCTGGTGGAATACGTCTTTCGTTCGCAAGGGGCGATTGGCACGGCTTATCCCTCGATTGTGGGTTCTGGATTCAATACGACGATTTTGCACTACAACACGAACAACGACCGGATCAAAGACGGCGATATGGTGCTGATTGACGCAGGGGCTGAATACGATTTATTCGCAGGCGACATCACGCGCAGCTTTCCCGCCAACGGCAAATTCACCCAAGCGCAACAAGCTGTTTACGAAGTCGTCCTCGCCGCGAACAAAGCCGTCATCGAAATGGTCAAGCCGGGCGTGAGTTTCATGAAGCTCCACGAAAAAGCCGTCGAAGTCGTCACCGACGGATTGCTCGCCATCGGCTTGCTCTCAGGCGACCGGAAGGATTTGATTGAAAAAAAAGGCTACGTCAAATTTTTCATGCACCGCACAGGCCACTGGCTCGGCCTCGACGTGCATGACGTGGGACGTTACAAAGTCGAAGACGACTGGCGCAAGCTCGAAGCAGGCATGGCTTTCACGGTCGAACCTGGGGTTTATATCGCCGCTGGCACGGAAGGCGTGGCCGAAGAGTTTTATAACATCGGCGTGCGCATCGAAGACGACGTGGTCGTGACCGAAACGGGCTGCGAAGTCCTCACGTCCGGTGTGCCGAAAGAAGTAAAAGAGATCGAAGCGTTGATGAAAGAGTCGTTGACGATTTCGGTCTAGTCATTTGAACAACGCCGCGCGCTGAACGAGAATCCGTGTTAGCTAGTCTCGTCCAGAAAGCAAAGGTTGTTATGTTTCGTCTTGCTGTTTTCTCGCACAAATCACCGATCAAACTTTGTCTCGTAGGATTGCTTTTCACTGTGGGGTTTTTAGGCGCTTGCTTTGACGCTGAGCCAGCCCCAGAAGCGCCTAAAAATTCTGACACCTTCCAACTCACTGCGCCGCTCGGCTTAGACGTGCAGTCGGCTTCTTACATCGTGCCGAAAGACAATCCGTTAACCGAAGCGAAAATCAAGCTCGGCAAGCGGTTGTTTTTTGAAAAGGCGTTGTCGGCAGACAGTACGCTCGCGTGCGCTTCGTGCCACGTGCCAGAGAAAGGCTTTGCTGATCCGCAGCCGTTTTCAATAGGCATACGCGGGCAAAAGGGCGGACGCCAAGCGCCTCCGATTCTCAATCGCGTATTTAGCCGCAAGCAGTTTTGGGATGGGCGCGCGGCTTCGCTGGAAGAGCAGGCGTTGGGGCCGATGATGAACCCGATTGAGATGGGGCATCCCAACGTACAAAACATTCTTCGATATTTGCAGAACGATGCGAGTTACGTCGCCGCGTTCAAAGAGGCTTTCCCCGACCAAGCCGGAGCCATCAACGACGTAACGTTGAGCCGCGCTATCGCCAGCTTTGAGCGCACGATTCTGGCGGGCAATAGTCCGTATGACCGCTTCACGCAAAACGACGACAAGACGGCGATGAGTGAAGCGGCGTTTCGCGGCTATCAGCTTTTTCTCGGCAAAGCGGCTTGCGCGAGTTGTCACGTAGGGTTCAATTTCACTGACGAGAGCTATCACAATTTGGGCTTAGGCATGACGGCGAAGAAGCCGGATATGGGGCGTTACACGATAACGAAATTGGATGGGCATCAGGGCGCGTTCAAGACGCCTACGTTGCGCGAAGTGGTGAATACTGCGCCGTATATGAACGATGGCTCGCTCAAAACGCTCGAAGAAGTCGTGGCGTTTTATAATCAGGGCGGGCGGCTGAATCCGTCACTGTCGCCGAAGATCAAACCGTTGGGTTTAACCGCGCAAGAACAAAAAGACTTGATCGAATTCCTGAAAGCGTTGTCGGGCGAAGTGGTTTGGTACGGCAAGGCTGACGACATGCAACGCGCGGCGCACACCTCCGCCAACAAGCTTTCAGGCAAGTTGGCGATGTGAAGACTATGGAATCCATCGAAAAACAAATTCACGAACTACGGCATGCGATTAACGAACACGACCATCGTTATTACGTGTTGAGTGCGCCAACGATTATCGATGTCGAATACGACGCGCTGATGAAAAGGCTGCAAGCGCTCGAAGCCGAACGGCCTGAGCTGGTGACGGCAGATAGCCCTACGCAACGTGTGTCGGGGCAGGTGGCCGAAGGGTTTGATGAATATCTGCACAAACGTCCCATGCTTTCACTGGATAACAGTTACAGCACAGACGATCTGCGCGACTGGGCGAAACGTTGTGAGAAGTTGGCCGAAGGGCGCGCGTTTGATTATGTCGCCGAACTCAAAATTGATGGCTTGAGCATGTCGTTGATTTACGAAAACGGCTTGCTGGCGCGCGGCGTTACGCGCGGCGACGGTACGCGCGGCGAAGTCGTAACGAGCAACGTGCGAACGATTCGCGCCGTGCCTCTAAGCCTGAAAGAGTTTCCCGCCGACAAAGAAATTGAAGTGCGCGGCGAAGTTTATTTGCCCAATGACAGCTTCGCGCGCATCAACCGTGAACGCAGCGAACAGGAACTGCCGACGTTTGCCAATCCGCGCAATGCGGCGTCGGGTACGTTGCGCATGCTTGATCCGCAAATCGTAGCCGACCGCCAACTCGACATTTTTTGTTATCAATTGCTTTTCAACGGCGAACCCGCTTCGGGCGCACACAACGAAGCCCTCGAGTGGCTCGCGGCGCACGGGTTTAAGGTGAATCCGAACCGCAAACTGTGTGCGACGATTGACGATGTGATTGCTTATTGCGACGAATGGGACGAGCGGCGCGACCAGTTGAATTACGAAATTGACGGCGCCGTCGTGAAGGTCAATCAGGTCGCGGTGCAACAGGAACTCGGCACGACTTCAAAAGCGCCGCGTTGGGCGATTGCTTATAAGTTTCCGGCGCGACAGGTTTCTACGCGCTTGCTGGACGTGAGCTATCAGGTCGGGCGCACGGGAGCCGTTACGCCTGTCGCGGTGTTGGAACCAGTGCAATTGGCGGGTACGACGGTGGCGCGTGCGAGTTTGCACAACGCCGACGAAATGACGCGACTGGGCGTGCTGCGCGGCGATTGGGTCTTTATCGAAAAGAGTGGTGAGATCATTCCGCAAGTGTTGAGCGTGATTGTCGAAAAGCGTACGGGCGAAGAAACTCCGTTTGTGTTTCCGACGGAATGTCCGGTTTGCGCGACTGCATTGGTGAGGCCGGAAGATGAAGCGGTGACAAGATGTCCGAATGTTGATTGCCCGGCGAAGTTGCGCGCTTCGTTGTTGCACTTTTCCGCGCGTCGAGCGATGCGCATTGAAGGGCTGGGCGAAGCATTAGTTGAGCAACTCACTTCATTAAGCGAAGCGGCTGCGCTAGTAACGGATGTTGCCGACCTCTATCACCTCGCAGAAAAGCGCGACGCTTTAATTGCGCTCGAACGAATGGGCGGAAAGTCGGCTGACAACCTGTTGGCGCAAATCGAAAACAGCAAGCAAGCCGGATTAACGAGATTGCTTTACGGCTTGGGCATCCGCCACGTCGGCGAAGGTACGGCGAAAATTTTGGCACAGCATTTCGGCAGCATAGAAAAGCTGGCGGCGTGTCAGGCAGAAGAACTGGCACAGATTTTTGAGATTGGGGAAGTCGTCGCAGCTTCAGTTGCGGAATGGTTCGCGGAAGACCGCCACCAACAGTTGCTAGAAAAGCTGCGAGCCGTCGGTGTGCAGATGGAAGCAGCTTCTCTAAGAACGGATGCCAGCGTACCAAAAGTTTTTGAAGGGAAGCAATTTGTGCTGACGGGTACGTTGCCCACGATGACCCGCGACGAGGCGAAAGCGTTCATCGAAGCGCGCGGTGGTCGCGTAACTGGAAGTGTGAGTAAAAAGACAGATTACCTAGTGGCAGGGGAGGACGCCGGATCAAAGCTGACAAAGGCACAAGAGCTTAAAATTTCTGTTTTGGATGAGGCAGAAATGCTGCGGTTAGGGGAAAACCCTGGCTGATAATCAGGCAATAACCCGTTTGTATGGTTCAATACTGTGAACACTTTTTCAGGAAGCAGCGCCAATAGAATCAATCACTTAGCTTTTTTGCGGTGAATTTCTCCAAAGTTAGCTCGCGCGCTTACTTTGATTTAATTCCCCTAGAGCTAAGTCGTTGCCGCTAAGTGCTTTATTTCTCGTTCAAAAAGTGTTCACAGTATTGATGGTTGAAGATAAAATAAAATGCAAATGATAGATTTTTTTCTTCCCAAGCTCTTGCCAACACGCTTTAGAGGGCGTATATTGCACGGCAACTAGCAGCGGTAAATACCCTAATGGCTGAGGACGCTGCTGATTCGGGAACCCCAACGGGTTCCCCTTAAATTTGAAAGGGCAGGCTAAACAGCCTGCCCTTTTTTCTATCCAAAAAAAGTGAAAGGCGAGAGTTTTGGCTCTCGCCTTTCGTCGTTTTAGCCATCGTTCCTCTTGATCAGAATTTTACTCGCACGCGATAACTCAACACAGCTTCTCCATCTTTGGCGACCGGCACGGTGAAGCGCGCGGCGAAGGCGGCGGTTTTTTCGGCAGGGAAGGTCGAGTTCACGATTTCCCAGTCGCCGCCGATGGGTTCGTTGACGATGACCGAGATGGCTTCTTCCTTGTGGTTGCGGATGCGAATCTCATAAGCGTATTCGAATACGCGGCGCGAGATGTTTTTGTAATCCATCTGCTTGCGTTCGGCGATTACGTCAAAGGCATCGCCGAGCTTGATGCGTACGTTTTCGTCTTTGGGCGTATGGTCAATGCGATCTTCGCCGACGAATTGCTGCGCGCCCGTCGTGTCAGCCTTATAAACGCGCACGACGCCAGCCGGTAGCGGCAATCCCAAGTTGTTTTCCTTCGCGTTTTTGAAGCCGACGAAAACGCCTACCTTTTCTTTCACGGGTTCGCCGGGGTTGTTGTAACCCTGATAGTAAAAAGCCTGCCCATTCACGACCAATTCTTTTTTGACGTTGAGGTTGGCGGCAGAAAGCAAACTGATTTGTTTGGTCTCGTTGTTTTTGAGCGTCGTCGGGCGTTGCAAGCTGTAAAGGTGGTATTCAAAAAAAGACTGCTCCTGAAATTGCGGCGCGGCAGCAGCGCCAGCGACGCGCATTTCCATCGCCTGCATCCTTCCGTTCACGGCCTCATCGCGCACCCGATTGACATCGCCTGCGACGAGCTTGAGTTCGGCGTTGCGATAGGACGTACCGCTGTTGTTGTTGATCGTGACCCAGCCGTTCAAGTCGGCTTTGGTATCGTTTTGATTGACGACCACTACGTAATCAGACCGCCAGCCCATGCCTTGCGTTAAGTAAGAAGCCTCAATCGTATGCGATTCCGCGCCCGTGTTGGTGAGCGTCCAGACTAGCGTCGGCTTGGCGATCAAGTCCTGCGGCAAACGGTCGAAACGCATTTCGGCCACGTTCGTCGGATTGATGATGATCTGTTCGCCGATTTGCCAGACCTGTCCGCTGTTGTTGGAAAGCAACGTAGCCTTAGTTGGCGTCAGCGTTTCAGAATTGTTTTGCACGGTGCGCAACACCAACGTGATTTCTTTGCCCACATATTTGTCGAGCAGCTTTTGCGGATTGAGCAAATCGTATTCGTAACTTTGCTCGACCACATTCAGCGCATCGGCGGCAGTGATGGATTTGATGTGTACGGATGTGGCGTTGATCTGTTGGGCTACGTCCATGAAGCGCAACAGCGACGTGCCACGCGGAATGCGCAAGGTGCGCGTGTCTTTGACCAATCCGAGATTGGAATTGTAAACGGTGATGGCGACGCTTTTTTGATCTTCGAGCGTACTCGTACCGGCCTGTTGCGAGGGCTGTTGGGTGGTTGATTGGGGATTCATTTTACCTCCGGGTTTATTGGGCGCTTTGTCGAAATCGTTAGCCACGATCAGGTTGGGCCTAATGCACATGGTGACGCACAAGGCGCAAGTGAGCGCCCAGTTTGAAAAGATTGCTTTCGTTTGTTGCATAAAGTTACCTCCGTGAAATGCGTTGACCGCGCAACTATAAGGTCGTCGTGCGCAAATGCCTACAGAGGCTCTTGGCTGGCCTTTCCGTTGCTGATGCCGATAATGCGCCTATGAAATGGCTTATCGGATTTGGCGCTGCGCTGTTGCTCTTTAGCGGATGCGGCGGGCAGTTATATCGCGTCGCACCTGCGCCTAAAGTTGCGGCTCCTGTTTCGCCTGACGACGCGAAAGGCCTGCCGTTGACTGCGCGTTTGCTGACGGGCGATGAATTGCTCGAACAGTTCGATGCCAATCTTTTACTGGCAGGTGTCGTCGTCGTTGACGCGCGCTTCGTCAATCGCACCACGACAACGCAAACGATTGCCTTCACCTTACAAGAGCCTGCTGGCAATTCACTCAAACCGCTTTTGCCGAAACAGGCGTTGCAACGAGTGATGAAATTTTACGGCAATCTGCTTTTTGCCACGGCGGCTTATGCGAATACGCTGGCGCAATACGAAGCGTTGGCGTGCCCGTCGTCATTTACGCTGGAACCGCAGGCCGAACGACGAGGCTTTCTTTACTTCTCGATCACTACAGATGCAACGAACCTGCGCGGCTTGCGACTCATGGCGGCAGGCACGTCTATCAACTTGAATTGAACTAACGCGGAGCGACTTTTGTATCCAAATCCTGAACCTCAGAACCGTCTTTCTGCTTCGATTGACGAGCTCATTACGGGCTTCAAGGCTTTTTTTGCCGGAGCTTCTATGTTGATTAGACAGCCCGCTTTGATCTGGCTCTCGTTGATTCCGATTATCGGCACGCTGATCTTGATCGGGCTGTTGGCTTTCGGCAGCGTGTGGCTGACCGACCTTTGGCTGGCGAACCTTCCGGCAGAATTAAAAGGCATTGTCTTAGCCATCGTATTCATTGGGGCGATCTTTTTAGGCTTATCGCTTTACTTGCCGATTGCGCGCGTCTTGTTCGCGCCTTTTAGCGAAGCTCTTTGCCGCAAGACAATTCAGGTCGCTGATTTAGGATGGGTTCAATTTGCCAAGCCCAGCGCGTTGCGCGCGATTTGGGAAGGCTTGAAGCTCGTCACCCTGCAACTCATCGTGCTGGTCGTTGGCGGTCTGCTCAGTTTCATTATCCCGGTCGTAGGGCATTTGCTCTGGCTGGTGACGCTGATGGTTTTATGCGGGATGGATTTTCTCGACGTGCCGCTTTCAGCACGCGGCTTGACCTTACGCGAAAAACTAAACCTGTTGTGGAAATACAAACTCTGGGCGTTCGGGTTTGGTCTGGCGGGTTATCTGATGTTGTTCATACCCGTCGTCAACTTGCTCGCCTTACCCGTTGGCATCATCGGTGCGACGTTGCTGACTTCCCGAATGAAATACTGAATGCACTACCGTTGCCAAACCAACAACGCCCATAGCAGCGGCAAATAATAAACCGAAGCCTTTAATAGTTGCAGCGAGTTTTCGCGCGTCTTTTCGCCTCCCAGAGCGCGGGCGGCGATCCAACTGCTTCTCAAAAAATAAATTCCCAACAACAACGCGCCGACAAAATAGATCGGCCCGGCCATTCCCAGATAAGTGGGCAGCAAACTGACGGGCAATAAGGCTATCGAATAGCCCATGATTTCGCGGGCTGTGGATTTTCCGTCAGGTTCTACGACGGGCAGCATCTTGATGCCCGCGCTCGCGTAATCGTCCCGATACAGAGCGGCGATGGCGTGAAAGTGCGGGAACTGCCAAAGAAAAAGAATGGCGAATAGCACCAGGGCTTCGAGTCCGATGTAGTTGCGCGCGGCGACCCAACCAATGAGCGGAGGCAGCGCGCCGGGAAAGGCTCCGATGAAAGTACACCACGTCGAGCGCGTCTTGAGCGGCGTATAAAGAAATAAATAACTCGCCAGCGCCGCCAAGCCGCCGAGTGCGGCGAACGTATTCGTAAATGCGAGCAGATAAGCCAGCCCCAGGAGCGAAAGCATTACGCCGAACCACAGCGCCGCCGTGGGCGTGAGTTCGCCTGCGGGCAAGGGACGCGTGCGCGTGCGCGGCATACGCGCGTCGAGTGCGCGTTCCCAATATTGATTTAACGTTGACGTTCCGCTCGTGAGCAACGCAATCCCGATGACCGTATGCCAAAACCCGGCCCAATGAATTTGCGCGCGCGAACCGATGGCGAAACCCGCCGCCGCCGATAGGCTGATCATTACGGTAATGCGCGGCTTGGTCAGCGCCATAAAAGATCGCCAGCGTGCGGGAGTCGCATTGACAGACGGCGCGGTTAAAGCATCGTCAGAGGCGGTTGAATTCATAAGAAATGCCTGCAAAAAAAGGAAAAGTGAAGATGATTTATCTGAGTAAGCCTGAAGATAGCAAAGCCTCGAATGATTTCCAAACCAGTAAAAACAAGGCTGGCAAGCCTTGCGGGAAACGGGCGCTGCTCCGCTACAATGAGTTGCCGACGCTATCTGAGCGGATTCATCGTTGGCTTATTTTTTGCACGATCATCTTTCTATGAACCCTACTCTTGAAACTTCCGGCGAACTAGCGATTCGCGTTTCGATGTTGCCGCGCGACACCAATCCGGGCGGTACGATTTTTGGCGGCGTCATTCTTGCTCATCTCGATCAGGCGGGCGGCATCGAAGCGCGCAAACAGGCCGACAAACTTTTCGTCACCGTCGCCATGCGCGGCATCGAATTCATCGCTCCCGTATTCGTCGGCGACCTCGTCAGTTTTTATACGCGCACGCTCAAGGTCGGCACGACCTCTGTCACCGTCGGCATCATCGTTGAAGCCCAACGCCACCACGACGCCAAGCAAGTCGTACGCGTGATGGAAGCCGAAGCCGTTTATGTTGCGGTGGATGAAAAGACGCGGCGTCCGATTCACATCTAAAAAATCCTCTTGATGAAGGCCAATGAAGGCCAATGAAAGTTTGTTACTCCGACCGATACATGGTTCCGCTGCCCGCCACGCATCCGTTCCCGATGTCGAAATATCGGCTCACGCGCGATCGCTTGCTGGCTGATGGCAGTCTCACGTATTGGCATTTGATCGAACCTACGCTTGCCCGTGACGAAGATATTTTGTTGGTGCATACGCCAGATTACTGGTTGCGTTGCGCGCGCGGCGAACTCACGGCGGCTGAAGTGCGACGCATTGGCTTCCCGTGGTCGCCAGCGTTGGTGAGGCGTTCACGCGCGGCGGTGCAGGGAACTGTCATCGCGGCGCGCAATGCATTGCGCGATGGATTAGCTTCGAATCTGGCGGGCGGTACGCATCACGCTTTTCCCGATCATGGCGAAGGCTATTGCGTGTTGAACGACATCGCCATTGCCATTCGCGTGCTGCAACGCGATGGCCTGGCGCAACGCTTCGTCGTCGTGGATTGCGACGTACATCAAGGCAACAGCACGGCGGCGATCTTTCAAAACGATGCGTCGGTGTTTACGTTCTCAATGCACGGCGAAAAGAACTTTCCGCTGCGCAAAGAGACGAGCAACCTTGATCTGAATTTGCCGGACGGCATCGGCGACGATGAATACCTGCGCTTGCTCACGGAACACTTGCCTGCCATCCTGCGCGCGTTTCAACCTGATTTCGTCTTTTATCAAGCGGGCGTAGACCCCTTTGAACGTGACCGCTTGGGCAAACTGAAACTGACGCTGAAAGGCTTGCGCGAACGCGATGATTACGTCATCGGCACGTGCCGCGCTTTGGGCTTGCCCGTAGCAACGACGATGGGCGGCGGATACGCCCAAGACATTCACGACACCGTCGAAGCCCACGCCAACACCGTACGCGCCGCGTTGCGTTTCGTGTCAGACTAAAAGGGGT
>JAYSVR010000154.1:0-7003 GCA_043718445.1 Acidobacteriota bacterium
ACTCACCACGCGGCGCAATCTCGGCAGATTGCGCTACCGTTTTATGAAACTCGCTGAACTGGCGGCACATCTCAAGGCGGAATTACGCGGCGACCCGGCGCTCGAAATCACAGGCGTCTCGTCGCTCGACGATGCGCGCGCAGGCACGCTGGCTTACGTCGCCGATGCGTCGCGCGGCGCGCAAGCGGTTTCTTCTTTCGCCAGCGCGCTGCTCATACCTTTCAAGCTCGCTGATCACGATGCTCTCACTGCCAGCAACCTGCTTATTGCGCGTGACGCCAAGCTGGCTTTTGCGCGTGCAATCAAGCTCTTTCACGAAAATCCTTACGTCGCGCGCGGCGTCAGCAGCGATCTCGTGCTGGGCGAAGGTTCACGCCACGGCGCTGACTGTTCGATTCATCCGCGCGTAACCATCGGCGCGCATTCCGTCATCGGCGACCGCGTTACGCTGCATCCAGGCGTAGTCATCGGCGACCACTGCACCATTGGCGACGACACGGTGTTGTTCGGCAACGTCACGATTTATGACGACAGCGAGATCGGCGCGCGCTGCCGCATTCACAGCGGTACGGTGATTGGCGCTGACGGATTCAGCTTCACGCCTGATGAGGACGGTCATCAATTCAAGCTGCTGCAAATAGGCCGCGTCGTCATCGAAGACGACGTGGAAATCGGCTCGAACTGTTCGATTGATCGCGCGGGCTTCGGCGAAACGCGCATCAAGCGCGGCGCGAAATTCGACAACCTGATTCAGCTCGGCCACAACTGCGTCATCGGCGAAGACACGGTCGTCGCCTCGCAAGCGGGATTTTCCGGCGGTACGACGGTCGGCACGCGCTGCCTCATCGGGGGGCAAATCGGCACGAACCAGCACATCACCATCGGCGACGGAGCCATCGTCACCGCGCGTGCGGGCGTGACCAAAAGCGTCGCGCCGGGCAAAATGGTCGGCGGCGTGATTCCCGCAATGGATTATCAGGAATGGCGCAAGTCGCAGGTGATTTATGCGCGCTTACCGGAAGTTTATGAACGGCTGAAAAAACTCGAACGCCAACACGCAGCGGACGACAAGAAGGCGGATTGAGATAGGCTGTGTGTTAAGCTGCGCCGCGCGCAAGGGCTGCAATGAGAAATGAAGTAGTCACAAACCTGAAAGTCAGTACGCGCAGTTCCATACATCCTGGTGAAATTTTGCAGGACGAATTGACTGAGCTTGGCATCACGGCTGCTGAACTCGGACGCCTTTTGCACGTACCCGCCAAACGCATTTCGCAAGTACTCAATGGACAGCGCGGCGTCACTGCTGACATAGCTTTGCGGCTAGGGCAATGGCTCGGTACGGGCGCGGAGTTCTGGCTGAACTTGCAAAAGTCTTATGAACTGCGGCTGGCGCAGCAAGAGATTGCGTCGGAACTCGCAACGATTCCGCGTCACGCGGCTTTGAAACAGGCGGCGCTTCCGGTTGCGTCTCACTGATGAACGTCAGTAAGACGAGCTATCGTGAACGTCTGAATGCTTTCGCCAACATAGGAGCCATTCCATGTCGAACCCTTTCACCAATCGCGGACTGATTACCAGCCCCGACGATTTCATCGGACGCGAGCAGCCGATGAATGAAATTCTGGGGCGGGTGCGTTCGCTGCAAAGCGCTTCGGTCGTAGGCGAGCGGCGCATCGGCAAGTCTTCGTTGCTCTATCAACTGGCTGCGCAAGGGAACCGGCGGCTCGGTGATGAGGCGTATCGTTTCGTCTATTTCGATTTGCTCGATGCGCAATCGCACACCGCGCTCGAATTCTTCCGCGCCATTCTGCAACGGCTGGGTTTGAATGCCGCCGCCGTCAACGAACAGCACACGCTCACCCGCAACCTGATCGCTTTCACCGAACAGCTCGAAGCCGCTACGCAAGCCGGACAGCGCATTGTGCTGTGCCTGAATGAATTCGAGGCGCTCTTCAAACATCCCGATGAATTCACCGAAGACTTTTTCGATCACATGCGCTCGCAACTTGACCGGCGACGGTTCGCGGTCGTGACTTCGACGCGCACGACGTTGCAAACGCTGTGTCTCGACGGCAAGCTGACTTCGCCCTTTTACAACGTCTTCACGGTGCTTGAATTGGGCGTCTTCGATGACAGCGAAGTTAAAGACTTTCTCGCCCATTACCAGCCGCAGGCGCAGTTCACCGAGCCGGAATTGCAGTTCATCAATTCCTGGCTCGACCCGCATCCGTTGAAGCTGCAAATCCTTTGCGACTGGGTGTGGCAAAATCGCACGCGGCAACTGGCCGATTGGGCGTTGTCCGAAGAGATCGCCAAACAATACGGCAACTTCTTCGTCGGCACGTTTGAGGCGAAACAGTTGCGGCGGGCGAAACGCTGGTTCAGTTTGGATTTCATTGGCAAGCTGCTCGACAAGTTGGGCAAGGCGAAAGGCTTGCTTTCAGGGACTGACGAAAAATGATCAGCGCGTATTTCAAAGAGGCTTTGCATCACCTTCAGTTGGCCTTTTTCAAATCGGCCACGTCAGAGCGGAAGTCTGCACGGGTGAGGAGGCGTGAGGAGGCATTGATCGCTGACGTCATTCAAGACCTTCAGCAATTAGATAGTTTCGAAAAGTTGGCGCAGGCCGATGAAAGCTTATTTGGCCTACCTTCCGATGCCGATGTGCTGCCCAAGGGCTTTGATGAAGCGCGCCGCCGCCTGATCGAACTCGCCGAAAATGTGCGCCGCTATCAAACTGCTGCGCTGCCCACTAAGGTCTTGTTGCTACATGTCATCCGCAAAAACCTCGAAGCCCTTCGCTGGGCTATCGCCCTTGCGCCGCAGCCAGTCAACACGATCTCTCACTTGGTCACGACGCGCTGGCTTGCGCTGGTTAAAGAGCAGGAAGCCGAATTGCAACGGCGGCTTTCTTTTGTCCCGATCAAAAATCCCTTCGTCGTTGGCAATGCTTTGCATAAAGAAGAAGTGCGACTATTCAAAGGCCGTCGCGATCTCGTGTACGCGCTCGAAGAAAATATCATCGCGCCGCAACAGCGTCCGGCGTTGTTGCTTTATGGGCGGCGGCGAGCAGGCAAGTCTTCCACACTGCTCAACCTGCCGAATTTGTTGAGCGCGAGTTACGTGCCGATTTATCTGGATTTGCAGGATGCCAAGTGGCGCGAAGGCGACGCGATGTTTTGTTATCACTTGGCGCGGGCGATTTATCACGAACTCTTTCAGCGCGCCTTGCACGACAAGCTGAAACAGCCGCGCGAAGAAGATTTCGCCGAACGTCCATTCACGCGCTTGTCTGATTATCTCGACAACGTAGAAGCCGTGCTGCGGCGTTATGAAAAGCAGGTGATGCTGACCTTTGACGAATACGAGCGGATGGAAGCGGGCATCAGGGAAGGGCGCGTCACCGAAGAGATTTTCAATCAGTTGCGCCACTTCGTGCAGCATCGGCGGCAACTCATTCTGCTCTTTTCGGGCAGCCATCGTTTCGAGGAATTGCACGTCGTCAATTGGGCCGATTACCTCATCAACGCGAAGACGTTGGAACTGAGTTTTCTGGACGCTGAAGCTACGCGCGATTTGCTCGAACACCCGTCGGACGATTTCAATATGAGCTACGCGCCGGGCGTGGTCGAGCGCGTCATCGAACTGACGCACGGCCAGCCTTATCTGGCGCAAGGGCTGGGTTCCGAACTGGTCAATCATCTGAATACGCAAAATCGCCTGACGGCTACGCTGGAGGACTTGGACGTAGCCGTCGAGAGAGTGCTGGTCGCGGCGCAGGTCTATTTTGATTACCTCTGGCGGGAAGAGTGCAGCGACGCCGAACGCGCTGCGTTGCTGGCGCTCACCAGCGCGGGCGCATTGCGCGTGGGCGAACAATCCGCCGCCGTGATGTTGAGCCTGAGCCGCAAAGAGATCATCGAACAAGTCGGCGACACTTATCAGTTTTGCGTCGCGTTATTCCGGCTGTGGATTTTGAAAAATCAGAATGTGCCGGTGTCGCCAGCGGTGAATGGTTCGATAAGAAAGCCGCTGGTTTTGTTAGGCGAACCCGTAACCGGATGAGTAGCGGAACAAGATACCATCTTGTTCCAAATTCCAACCCGTCAATCAAGGAGCAAACCATGCAACATATTCCCCGTATCCTGTTCTCCGTTTTGTTGGCAGTGTTCCTCACGTCTGCCGCGTTGGCGCAGAGCAATCGGCTCACCGTTAACGACGTATTCAATCTCGAACTCGCCGCTGATCCGCAAATTTCGCCCGACGGCAAACAGGTCGTATACGTGCGGCAATTCGCCGACATTATGGCGGACAAGCGCTGCTCGAATTTGTGGATCATCAATTTTGACGGTACGGAAAATCGTCCGTTGACGACGGGCAATTTCAACGACACGAATCCGCGCTGGTCGCCGGACGGCAAGCAGATCATTTACGTTTCGAATCGCGACCAAGGCTCAGGAAGCACGTCGCAAATCTATCGCCGCTGGATGGATTCAGGCCAAACCGCGAAGCTCACTAACCTGACGCAAGCGCCTGCGGGCGTAGCGTGGTCGCCCGATGGCAAGTGGCTTTCGTTCACGATGCATGTGCCCGAAGCGCCCGCCGCGATTATCAAAATGCTCGTGCCGCCCGAAGGCGCGAAGTGGGCCGAACCCGCGAAGGTGATTGATAAGCTGGTCTATCGTTTTAACGGCGCGGGCTATTTGAAACCCGGTTATACGCACTTGTTCGTGCTGCCCAGCGAAGGCGGTACGCCGCGCCAGCTTTCGACGGGCAAGTTCCAACACGGCGGCTTGGCCTTTCGCGCGAGCGACGCCGTGTGGACGCCTGACAGCAAGGCGCTCGTGATGTCAGCCAATCGCAACGCCGATTGGGAACTCAATCCAATCAATACTGAAATTTATGAATTCGCCGTCGCGGATGGCGCGGTCAAAGCGTTGACTACGCGCAAAGGCCCTGACGGTGCGCCCGAAGTTTCGCCCGATGGCAAGCTCATCGCTTATACAGGCTTTGACGACAAGCTGCACGCTTATGAAGTGACGAAGCTTTACGCGATGAATCGTGACGGCAGCAATGCGCGGCTCATCACTGGCGGTTTTGATCGTGACGTTGGCGGCTTGAGTTGGGCGGCGGATGGCAGCGGCGTTTATTTCACGACTGCCGATCAGGGCAATACTGGGCTTTATTTCACTACGCTCGATGGCAAGGTCAAACAGGTCGCGCGCAATCTGGGCAGCGGCTTTAACGCAGGCGGCGGCGCGCCTGTGTTCACCACTGCGGCGAACGGAGCTTTCGCTACGACGTCTTGCCGTCCCGATCAACCGGGTGATGTGGCTACGGGTTGGTTGAACAAGGGCGATCTGAAAGTTCTCACGTCGGTGAATGCCGATGTATTCGCAGGCAAGTCGCTTGGCGTGGTCGAAGAGATTTGGTACGAATCGGCGAAAGACCAACGCAAGATTCATGGCTGGATTATTAAGCCGCCCAATTTCGATGCGGCGAAAAAATATCCGTTGATTCTCGAAATTCACGGCGGGCCGCACGCGAATTACGGCGACCGCTTCGATCTCGAAAAACAGATGATGGCGGCGAGTGGTTACGTCGTGCTTTATACCAACCCGCGCGGCTCGACCAGTTATGGCAAAGAATTCGGCAACCTGATTGATAAGGCTTATCCGGGTGACGACTTTTATGATTTGAATTCCGGCGTAGATGCGCTGGTGGCGAAAGGTTACGTAGACCCCGAGCAGCTTTATGTCACGGGCGGCAGCGGCGGCGGCGTACTGACTTGCTGGATGATCGGACGCAGCCTGCGTTTTCGCGCAGCGGTCACGGTCTATCCGGTCATCAATTGGTATAGCTTCGTGCTGACCTCTGACATCGGCAACTGGACGGTCAATCACTGGTTTCCCGGCTTCCCGTGGGATCACGTCGAGCATTACGAAAAGCGCAACCTGCTGTCGGTCGTCAAGAACGTCAAGACGCCTACGATGGTGTTGACGGGCGAGGCTGACTATCGCACTCCGATGTCTGATTCAGAGCAGTATTACCAAGCCCTCAAGCTGCTCGGCGTCGAAAGCGTACTTGTGCGTGTGCCCGATGAACCACACGGTATCACGGTGCGACCGAGCCATCACATCTCGAAAATGCTGCACATCATTGGTTGGTTCGATCAGCACCGCAAAGGTGCTGATCAGCAAGCTGCGCGCTAAGAAAAAACGGCAAGGCCAGACAGACTGGCCTTGCCGTTCGCTTTGGCTGGGAAATGCTTAAGAGTAGAATTCGCGCGGAGGTAAGTAGTTATGGAAGAAACGATCAAGTTCGAAATGACCAAAGAAGAAACCGTTCAATTGCAGCAGATGTTGGATGAAGTCACGCGCAGGCTCGATCAGGCTCACGAAGAAATGGCGCAGACACAAGTCAAGATCGAGGAGTATGGCGCACAGACCCAAGCCATCATTGACCGCATGCGGCAAAGGACAGCTTAGATGTGGAAAAAAATAGCGGAGATAGGGTGGGGTTTATTGCGGTTGGTTGACGATACACGGCAAAACCGCCACAGCATCGAAACCGTCGAAAAACGCCTGCTGGATCTGGCCTCAGAAACGGAGCAGGAAAACACGCAATTGCGACGCGCCAACGAATTGCTCGCCTTTGAAGTGCAACGGCTGCACGACGAATTGCAACGCCAACAAGAACGCGAAGCCGCCGAGCGCCGCATTCTGAAACTCGAACTCGAAAATCACCTTTTACGACAAGAGCGCGGACTGCCTCCTGCCCAACCGGAGACGCCGACTCAACCTGAGAAAGTTCCTCCTACACCAAACGAAACGGATCGAACGTAACCGTCTCGCTGAACGCAAGCCGGATTTCTTTTAGCTTGAACACCAACACTGACAACCACTGAATGGACATCAACGAAATTCAATCAATTCTTCCGCATCGTTATCCGCTTTTGCTGATTGACCGCATCATCGAACTCGACCCCGGCGTGCGCGTCGTA
>JAYSVR010000155.1:0-6951 GCA_043718445.1 Acidobacteriota bacterium
GGCGGATGCGGCGCTTATTCTTTCAGTTCGACGAATTTGCCCACGTGGCTCACGCTGACTTCGCAAGGCGTGTTGTCTGGCACGCCGCCGCAAGCCGGAACCTTTCCGCTTGGCGTGGTGGTGACTGACAGTTGCGGCTGTCTGGCTCGCAAAAACTTCGACATCGTGGTTACGCAAGGTTGCGCGACTGTCACCAAACCGACGACCTATCGCGGCGGACGGATGGATAATTACGCGCGACCGATTGATGCCAGCACGCGCAGCCCGCAACTCAACGCGGCTTTCCCGAACGCCAACTGGCAAGGTTATGACACGGCGAGTGAAAATCATTTTGTCGGACAGAGTTTCTATTTCGGTTGTCGCACCATCGTGCGCGCCGAACTCGAAATTCACATGAAGCCGCTCACTTCCATCACCGATAACGACACGATCTATTTCGGCTTGCTCAATGCCGCGGGAAATTTCGCGTGGTCGCAGCGCATCTTCGCTTTGCCCGGCGCGGGCGGACAGTGGGATAGCGCCACACATCCGAACGGCAAGCTGTTCATCTTCGATCTGGCGAATCTGCCGATGGGGCAGCCAGGCGTCACCGTAACGAATCTGTTGTCGAAAATGAACGCCGATGGACGGCTCGATATTCTGGTGCAGGACGACACGTCGGTTGATTACATCAAGTTGAGAGTTTGGTGTTGTCCGGGGCGGCGCTTTTTCGACGGCTATCCTTACGACGTAATCGGCCAGGCCGAAGCCATCCCCACCGCCAACGGAGCGTTGTCATTGCGCAATTTCGGCGCGAGCGGCCAGGACGGCGCAACGCTCGAACTCGGTGCGACCGATGGCTGGCGGGCTACGGTGGATATGTCCAATCCGCCGCCGCCCGTCGGCAGCGAATTGTTGCTCAGAACGAACGCGCTCACCGAGACAGGGGAAGAAACGTTGACTAGCTTGCGCACCACGGTGCGGGAAACAGATACGCAACTGGTGTTGGAATTTCCAACGAATACGCCGCCCAACAATACGCCGCCTGTGCAAGTGGTTTATTACAACGCGGCGGGACAGTTGCTGGGCAACGGCGTCGAAAGCGGGCCAGTAGCGATTGTCATCAAAGAAAACGGCGTCAACTTCACGATAGCGGCGAAGTGCTGTAAGAATGACTTGCGCGACCAGATAGTGACCGACATCACCTTTGGCACGCCGCAGGAAGTAACCACCAAGACAGGCCGCAAAATCCCCGGCGTCACGCGATTGTTTGCGAAGGTTATTGAAAAAAGCATCCAGGCGATCAAACACAAACCCACCAATATGCGTGTAACCGGCAAAGGCGTTCGTCAAGTAGACCTTTCCAAACTGGCGACGCAAATGCCTGACAGTCGTTTCTTCACGCAAGCGTTGGGCAACGCCACCATCGAACCTTTCCCTGGCGGCGTAGCCGTTGCCAACCTGGGCGCGAGTGGTGCAGACGGGGTCAATGTTGGGCTGGGACGCGCCAACAGCGCCAACTTCGGACTCGATGCGCTCGACCCGCTCGACCTCGCGCCGGACGGAGCCTATCTCGAAGCCAACGTGTTGGGCATCGTGAGCGGCATGCCCAATCGTTCGCTGGGCACGTTCAGGATGACCAAGAAAGCCAATTTACTACCGCCGCCGCCGGATCGCCTCGTACAACTCGAAGCCAATTTTTCGACCATCGGCTCGACGACGCACCGCGTGCAGGTTTTCAACGGCACGACGATGGTGGCCGACTTGCCGGGGCGCAGCGGACAGTTGGTCGGTACGTCAAGCAACTGGCCACGCAAGCTGGGCAAGATTGGCGGGCAACTCGAATGCTATACCTCCGATTATCCAAGCGGAACAGTCTTCACCATTGGCGCGCAAAGTTACACCGGGAACAACTTGCGCGTCTTGGCCGAACTGCCCGCCGCTTCGTTCGCGCCCGATCAAAACCGCATCGAGGCCAAAACCGATTTCATCTTGCGTGGCAGCGGGTTGGGCGAATTCATTCTCACTGAATCAGACGCCGAGCCGGTCTGCGCGGGCGGCGCTACGATCACGCCCGCGAGCTTGCCCGAGGCTTTCCAAAACGCGCCTTATACCGCCATCGTCTCCGCGACTGGCGGACAAGTGCCTTATCTCTATGACGTAACGGGCTTGCCTGCCGGGCTTGATTTGTTACCCGGTGGCGCGTTCGTTGGTAAGGCGACGCAAACGGGTACGTTCAATCTGGCCTTCACCATCACGGATGACAACGGCTGCACGACGACGCGCAGTTATGCGTTGACGGTGCGGGCTACGACGGCGGCGGCCAGCGTATCGGCAGCGAGCTATCGCGGCCCATCGTTGGCTGCCGATGAAATCGTCGCGGCCTTCGGCGTCAATCTGGCGACTGAAACGGTGGTCGCGCGTACGACGCCGTTGCCGACGGAGTTGGCGGGTACGTCGGTGAAAATCTTCGACAGCACTTTCGTCGAACACGCCGCGCCGTTGTTCTTTGTGTCGGCGGGGCAGGTCAACTATCTGGTTCCGGCTGCCGTCGCGTTAGGCGAAGCCACGGTCGTCATCACCAGCGGTAACGGCGCGGTTTCAACCCAAACCTTGAACATCGCCCGCACCGCGCCCGGCCTCTTTTCCCAGACCGCCAACGGACGCGGGCCGGCTGCCGCTTACCTCGTCAGAGTGCGCAATGGCGTAGTCACCTCTGAATCCTCTGTGCGTTTCGATACGGCGACGAACCAGTACGTCCTTATTCCCATAGACCTCGGCGGCGAGAGCGAACAGGTGTTCCTCGTGGCTTTCGGCACGGGCGCGCGCGGACGTTCGGCGCTTGCGAACGTCGCGGCTAAAGTCGGCGGACTCGATACGCGGGTTGATTACGCCGGAGCGCAAGGGGGGCTGGCAGGGTTGGATCAGTTCAACCTCTTGTTGCCTCGCTCACTGGCTGGGCGCGGGGTCGTGGATGTAGTGCTGACCGTGGACGGCCAAACGACCAACACCGTCCAGATCAGCATCAAGTAACGCGGGCTTCCCCTAACACCGAAGGCCGCAGCGGAAGCGGCTCACCATTTCGCAGGGACGGACGGTGAGCGCATCCGTCGCGGCCTTCGGTGCGGTCGCCGAAAAAATTCACTCCAGGTGAGACGGCGGGGACAATTTTTTCGCTTCCGTCTGTGGAAGCAAACTACGCTTCGAACCAAAGCTGAGAACTTCTATGAAAACCTTCGACACGATTCGTCTTCACTGGATTGTTCGGTATGCCCTGTTCCCTTTGGCGCTTTATCTCCTCTGGCCGCAGGCTGTCGGTTTGCCCACCGCAAAAGCCCAAGCCGCGCAAGCCGGCACCACGGCGCGTTGGCGTTCGACAGGTGGGCCGCTGGGCGGAAACGTTTACGCATTGTTGAACGCCGACGACAGATTGTTTGCCGCTACCGCCAACGGACTTTTCGTTTCGGCAGACAGCGGACTCACTTGGAACAAGCTGTCTCGCGGCTTATTGGGCGAAGCGGTTTATACGCTGGCGGCGCAAGGCGGTTATCTTTTCGCCACGACCGACGCAGGCATCCATCGTTCGGGCGACGGCGGACAAAGCTGGACGTCAGCCGATACGGGCTTGCCGGTGAACCAGGGGCCAAGTCTGTTTGTCAGCAATACCGTGTCACTTTTTACCGTGCAAGCTGCCAACGGAATCTTTGCGTCAATAGATCAGGGCGAAAGCTGGACGCCGATGAATGACGGTTTGCCGCGCGCCGGCATCACCGCCGTGACCAGCAGCGATACAACGCTCGTCGTGGGAACGACCGACGGCCTTTACCGTTCGTTCGACGGCGGAGCCAGTTGGCAACGCGCGGATAACGGATTGCCGCGCAACGCCGCTGCGACGGCCTTGGCGATCAGCGAAACGAAATGGCTCGTCGCCGTCAGAACGCAACTCGCGCAGCCCGCGCCGCTGGGCAACAACCTTTATGTCTCGCACGATCAAGGCAATAACTGGACGCTGTTGAGCCAGGGCTTATCTGTCTTGTACATCAGCGCATTATTCAGCGCGAGCGGCGACGTTATCGCCGCGACAGAGCAGGGCCTCTTTCGATTGGATCAATCCGGCAGCGCGTGGACGGCAATCAATCGCGGTTTGCGCGGCAGCTATGCGTCGGCCTTGGCGACGCAAGGCACAACACTTTTTGTCGCAGCGGGCGGCGATCTTTACGCCTCGACGAATTGCGGCGACGAATGGACGCCGTTAAACACCAGCATAGGATTCGCCGATGCGCGCGCTTATGCCGTGAACGGCAACGATCTTTACGCCGCGACCGATGACGGCGTAGCGCGCCTGTCACTCAACAGCCCAAACCATTGGATGCGCAGCAATCAGGGTTTGACTTCAGGCAACGTGCGCGCGCTGGTGGCAAGCGAAACGAATCTCTTTGCAGGCACGTTCGGCGGCGGCGTATTCGTCTCAACCGACCGCGCGCAAACGTGGCGCGCGGTGAATAGCGGCTTGACCGATTTTCAGGTGCAGGCGCTGGCAAACAACAACGAATGGCTTTACGCCGGGCTGGAAAAACAAGGCGTGTTTCGTCTGTCGTTGCGGCAAGCCAATTCGGTTTGGCAGCCCGCCAATCAGGGCTTGACCGACAAGAGCATCATCAGCCTGACGGTGAGAGGAACGTGGCTGTTTGCGGGTACGAACCGAGGCGTCTTTCGTTCCAACGACAACGGCGTGACGTGGATGCCCGCCAACAACGGACTGCCACTCGATCAATTTCAAGGATTCAATTTGGCGATCTCTTCGCTGGTGAATCAAGGCGACGCGCTTATTGCTCGACTGTCTTTATCGCCGACGTTGATTGACGGACGCTTCTTCGGCACGCCTTTCGCCGCCAACCTTTATCGTTCAACCGACAACGGCGAAAGCTGGAGCCGACTTAGTCCGCCGCGCGGCCGCAGCTTCAGCGATAGTCCCAGTGCGCTGGCCGCCAATGGGCAATGGCTTTTTATCAGCACCAATCCCGGATCGCAGATACGCGACGGCGCAAGTCAACCGAGTCCTTACTCGCTCTATATTTCAGACGATCAGGGAGAGCGTTGGTCAGTCATTACTGAGTTGTACGCCACCAATCTGACTATCAACCCGATACTGCCGCAGGAGTTCGTCACCTCGGTTTTTCTGACCGACAAACTGGCTTTCGCATCGGCAATCAGGCGCGGCGTATTCGTGCGCGAACTCGCTACGTTATCGTGTTATTACGATCTATCGGCGTCAGAGGTGGAAGCGAAACCCGAAGGCGAAAGCGTCGAAGTCAAAGTGGATAGCGACGCGGTGTGTCCCTGGACGGCAGCCAGCGAGGTTGACTGGCTCACGATCAGCAGCGGCACCCCCGGCAGCGGCGAAGGTACGGTCAAATTGAATGTGTCGGCGAATCCGTTGACGGTTGCGCGTGAAGGCAAGGTCAACATCGCGGAACAGTTCGTCACGATCAAACAATCGTCGTGCGGCGGCCTCGCCGTTGAACAGGAAGCACCCGAACCTTTCGAGGCCACCGGCGGCACAGGGCGTTTCGGCATTCAAGGCCACGGCGCTTGCCGTTGGACCGCCGTCAGTCAAGCCGATTGGATCAGCATCACCGCAGGCGCAAACGGGCAAGGCGTGGGCGAAGTCCGCTATACCGTCGCAGCCAACAGCAGCAACCAATGGCGCAGCGCCACGATTCGCGCCGCCGGGCAAACTTATACCGTCGTGCAAGCAGGCAACGGCGGCACTTGTACACCGGTCGCACTCATACCTGGTGAAACAGTGCGCGGTGCTTTGACGGCGAGCGATTGCCCCCAAGACTTGAGCGCGTTGGGCAACAGGTTTTCGGCCTTTTTCCGCTCTGACCGATACGCCTTTAATGCCACGGCTGGACAAAAAGTCGTGATCAGTGTGAAGGCCGCTTTTTTGGCAAGCATTGGGCTGTTCGATCCAGCAGGCCGTTTCGTTTCCAGTGACGGCAGTAACATAAACAGCCCTTATCAAATCAGAACCAGCGGACGACATACAATCAATGTTAGCGGTGATGCGACCACGCTCGGCGCTTATGAACTCACCGTGCATCTGCTCGATGGCGATTGCACCTACACACTCACGCCCACACAGCTTCAACCTGCCGCTACCGTTACCAGCGGAACGCTGCAACTCAACACCTCAGCGAATTGCCGCTGGCATAGTTACAGTTCGGAAAGCTGGCTGAGGCTTACGCCCGCCAGTGGCACGGGCACGACGACGATCAATTACACCATCCCTTCCAATCCCGCGACGGCGCGCTCAGCCCGCGCGCTCATCGCCGGGCTCAACCTCACCGCCACGCAACGCGCCGCTGATCAGGCGACGCTGACGATCACCAATCTCAATCCGAATCATGCGGTGGCAGGTGCGCTGGGGCTGACGCTGACCGTCAACGGCACGGGCTTCACCAACGGCGCGAAAGTCCGCGTGAATGGGCAGGAATGCCCCACGACTTTTGTTAGCAACACGCAACTCACTGCGCTTCTCAGTCCCACCAATCTGAGTTACAACACCACAACCCTAATAACGGTTCGCAACGCCGAACCCGATTTCGGACAAAGCGCGCCGCGCGAGTTCCACGTGCATCCGTTGACGCAGCGATGGGTCGAGACTTTAGGGCCGGGCGGCGGACAAGTTACCGCTTTGCTCAAACACGCAGGCACGCTTTACGCCGGGACGCGGCAAGGCGTGGTTTATCGTTCGCACGATCAAGGACGCAACTGGGAACAGATGGTTCAGTATGGTGGCAACGGGCGCAGCTTGCCGACGATCAATGATCTGGCAATACGTGAAAACTTTCTTTACGTTCCTGCGGCAAACCAAATCAATAGCTACAATTTGGAAGATGGCTTTCCGGGGATCTTCCCCGACTCGTTCGACAGTCCGGTGACGGCGTTGCTGGTAAAAGGGCCTTA
>JAYSVR010000156.1:0-6912 GCA_043718445.1 Acidobacteriota bacterium
TTGCGGGTGCGCGTGCCTACGTGGTCGAGTCTGGCGGGACTGAAGAGCCGTTCGGGCGATTATTGGCTGCTGCGCCAAACGTGGAGCAAAACCCAAACCATCGTGCTTGATCTGACGCTGCCGGTACGCGTCATCCCCGGCGAAGGCAAAAACGCCGGTCGCGTAGCCCTCGCGCGCGGCCCCGTCATACTCGCCGTTGACGAAGCGTTGAACCCCGGCTTGAAACCTTTTACCGCATTGTCATTGGCTACGACACGCCCGACGCTGACGCCACACGCTAGTTTGAAAGACGCCGACGGCAATCCGGTGTATGAGACTTCGGTGCTGCTCACGCAAGACACTGGCAATCGCAGGCGCGGCGACCGCGTGACGTTGTTGCTTTCGGCTTTTGCGGCAGCCGGTGCGACAGGCAAAGAGTATGCGGTGTGGCTGGGCGCTCCGCTCGGCACGATGCCGTCTTGAAGAAGCAGTAGCGAAATCTGCCGAGATTGCGCGGCTCGCAATTGCGAGCCTTGATGTTATCGCATCCATTGCGAACGCTGTTTATGTAACACGCCCCGGTTCTGTTGGGGCTAAATGACCACGCGGCGCAATCTCGGCAGATTGCGCTACCGTTGCTACTGTGGAGACCAAATTATGAAACGCCCCTTGCTCTATTCACTCGCACTCGTTTGTGCATTCAGTCTCACCGTCTGGACGCAAACACCCGCAACCCAAACGGCTCCGGCTACGCCCGCGCCTGAATCTGCCGAGGTGTTGCAAAAGCGCCTCGATACATTGCAAACCCGTATGCAAGATTGGCCGAATCTCAAACGTTATCGTGACGCGAACACCAAAGTCGTCGCGCCCGTGCCCGGCGAAAACCGCGTCGTATTTTTCGGCGATTCAATCACGGATGGCTGGAAGATCGCGGAATACTTTCCCGGCAAGCCTTACGTCAATCGCGGCATCGGCGGACAAACCACACCGCAGATGTTGATTCGTATGCAACCCGACGTGATCGCGCATAAACCCAAAGCCATAGTCTTGCTCGCGGGTACGAACGACATAGCGAACAACACCGGCCCAATGACCAACGAAGCGATTCAGGATAATTACACTGCGATTGCGACGCTGGCCCAGGCCAACGGTATCAAGGTGATTTTCGCGTCGGTGCTGCCGGTCCATGATTACAACCCGCAACGCAAGATGACGACGGGTCGTCCGCCCGAACGCATTCTCGCACTCAACAACTGGCTCAAAGCCTATTGCCAAAAGAACGACCACATTTATCTCGATTACTTCAGCAAAATGGTAGACGACAAGGGCTTCCTCAAAGCCGAACTCGCCAACGACGGACTGCACCCGAACGCGGAAGGCTACAAGATTATGGCTCCGTTGGCTGAGGCGGCGATTGCACAAGCCCTTAAATAATTTCAGATTGTGGATTGCAGATTGTAGATTTTTTCAATCTGCAATCTGCAATCTGAATTCTGCAATCAAGCTATGCATAAAATCACAGTCATTCGCGGCGATGGCGTAGGCCCTGAAATCAGTGACGCAGCCGTGCGCGTGATCGAAGCCACCGGCGTTAAGTGTGAGTGGGATTACGTCACCGTTGGCCGTCAGGCTGAAATCGAAAGCGGTGCGCCGTTGCCGGTTGAGACATTGCGCAAGCTGCGGCAAAGCGCTGTCGTACTCAAAGCCCCGCTCGTGATCGAAAAGTTCGGGCGCAAGGTCGTCATCGAACAAGACGATGGCACACAACGCATTTATTCCAACGCCAACACGGCCTTGCGACTCGAACTCGGCGCGTTCGTCGGCGTACGTCCTGTGCGCGCGTATGAAGGCGTACACGCGCATACGCCGAAGCTCGATGTCGTCATCATCCGCGAACTGACCGAAGACATTTACAGCGGCTACGAACATCAAGTCGGACCGGACGCAGCAGAAGCCATCAAGATCACTACGCGGGCAGCTTCGGCTCGTGCGGCGAGGTTTGCGTTCGATTACGCGCGCAAGACTTATCGCCAGCACGTCAGCGTGATTCACAAAGCGAACGTGCTGCAATTAACCGACGGATTGTTTCTGCGCGCGGCACAAGAGGTCGCGTGGGAATACGACGACATCGTGCTGGATGACGCGATGGTGGACGCCTGCGCTTATCAACTCGCTTGCCAGCCCGAACGTTGGGACGTGTTGCTGATGCCGAATCAATACGGCGACATCTTGTCGGATTTATGCGCAGGCTTGGTAGGAAGTTTTGGGTTGGCTCCCGGCGCGTGCTTTGGCGAAGGCTGTGCAATTTTTGAAGCCGCACATGGCGCAGCGCCTGACTTGGCAGGCAAGAACATCGTGAACCCTACGGCGCTGATTCTTTCGAGCGCGCTGATGCTCGAACACCTCAACGAACCCGAAGCCGCGCGCCGCATTCGCGCCTCTGTCAAAACCGTATTGCAACAAGGCCGCACGCTCACGCCGGATTTGGGCGGCACGGCAAAAACTTCGGCGATGACCAACGTCATCATTGACCATTTGTGATTATGCGAAGGTTCTTATTTGTCGCCATTGTGTCTGCCATTGGCATTGCGTCTCTTGCCAAAGCGCAAATCGCTCACACTCCTCGTATTGCCTTTCAACAACTCACGCGCGCGTCGCAATGGCGACAGGTCGCCGCGCTGCCGCTCAAATTCAACACGCATCATCCACAAGGTCTGGTGAAAATCGGCGAGACGTTTTATCTGTCTTCGGTCGAAGTCACTGAGGCCACGCAACGCTTCGCGCAACCCCAAAACGGACTCGACCGCGATGCCGGAGCAGGCATTGGGCATATTTTCAAATTCGACAATCAGGGTAATCTCATCGCTGACCTGACGGTTGGCGAAGGCACGATCTATCACCCCGGCGGGATGGATTACGACGGGCAATCAATCTGGCTGCCCGTCGCTGAGTATCGTCCGCACAGTCGCTCCATCGTCTATCGCGTAAACCCCATGACGCTCAAAGCCACTGAAGTATTGCGCTATGACGATCATCTCGGCGGCGTCGTGCATGACACTGAGAGCCACGCGTTGCACGCGGTCAGTTGGGGTTCACGAAATTTTTATCGTTGGTCGCTTGACGCACGAGGCCGCGCACTGATGAAACCGTCGCGTCAAACCAACTCGGCTTTTTACGTCGATTATCAGGATTGCAAATACGTTGGCGACCACGCGATGTTGTGCGGCGGACTCAGCCAATACCAACGCAGCACAGACAGCGCGCGGTTCAGCCTCGGCGGAATGGAATTGATTGATCTGCACACGCTTCGTCCGTTGCATCAATTGCCGATTGAGCTGTGGACAGCGTCTGGCTTGCCGATGACGCAGAATCCGTTTTGGATGGAAGCGACGGCGAATGGCTTGCGCGTTTATTTCGTACCGGAAGACCGGCAATCCACGCTTTATGTTTATGAGGTGAAGTAGATCATTTCGCGGCGGCGGGCTTGCGTACGTAAAGGCCGTCGAAAGCCACGCTCCAGGTTTTGCCGTCGTCGCTGGAGGTTTCCCACAACTGCCGCACACGGCTTTCGGGCAAAGGCGTGAACGTTATGCGTTGCAACTGTTTGCCCTTGGGCGAGGACGTTTCGCCTTGCAAGCGCATCACGCCATCTTTGAATTGCCCGGCGAGTTCCAGCACATTGCCGCCGGCGTCTACCCAAAATTGCTGCCACTGCTTTTTGGCGGCGTTATAAATATTAAAGCTCTTGCCACTCACGCCGCGCGTGCCTTCCCAATTTTCAAACACGACGCACTTATCCAGAATCAATTGCACTGAGTTCTGGCCCGCCGGTTTGCCTTGCACGGTCACCTCCCATTCGCCCACCCAAAAATCGAATTGGCGAAACTCCGGTTGATTGGCGCAAGGCGACTGCGGCGTTTGCGCTGAAGCCGAGCCTGTCGTGAATAAGCACAACGCGATAAACAAATAGGTTTTCATTGAGTTGCTCCTGATGATGGTTTTTACGACAAGCTCGAAGTGTGCGCCGCTCAACGGCCAAAGTCTTTATGGTTCTGTAAAAAAATCAGGCGGGACAAGTGAAAACTCATCCCGCCTGATCGTGATGCAAAGTTGAAGGCTCGCTAGTCGCCGCCACCGCGTCGCGTAGTGTTCGGTGCCTCGCTCAACGTAACGTTGACAGTTTGTTTGCGTCCATTGCGATAGAGTTCGACTTTAGCCGTATCGCCGATGTTCTTGTTATTCATCACGCGGTCTAGATCGTCGCTGTTGACGATGGGCTGTCCGTCAATCGCAGTGATGATGTCGCCGCCGATGAGAATGATATTGCGGCCTAGTTGTGCGCGTTCGTTGCCGCCTTGAATGCCTGCTTTCGCCGCCGAACCGCCCGGCGTCACGGTCATCACCAGCAAGCCTTCCTGTACGGGCAATTCCAGCGCGTTGGCGAGACCTGCAAACAACGGCGTTGATTGAATGCCCAAGCGCGGTTTACGTACGCGCCCGAATTGCATGATGTCAGCAATGACGCGCTTGGCGGTTTCGACCGGTACGGCAAAGCCGATGCCGACCGAACCACCCGACGGGCTGTAAATCATCGTGTTGATGCCAACCATTTGGCCTTTTGAATTGAGCAACGGCCCGCCCGAATTACCCGGATTGATCGCCGCGTCGGTTTGAATGACGCCTTCGATCAAACGCTGGGTCATCTCAGAGCGAATCGGACGCGACAAGCCCGACACGATGCCCGTGGTCAGGGTGCGATCAAGTCCGAACGGATTGCCGATGGCGAGAACCTTTTGGCCTACGAATAAATCTTTGGCCGTACCCAACGGAATCGTTTTCAACTCAGCCGCAGGCGCTTCGATTTTCAACACAGCCAGATCATTGTCTTGATCAGCACCGATCAGTTTGGCGGCGTATGTTTTTTTATTCGCCAGCGAGACTTCGATTTTTTGGGCTTCCTGCACGACGTGATAGTTCGTCAGGATGTGGCCTTCCTTGTCGAGAATCGAACCCGAACCGGAACCTTGCGACGGGTAAGCATAAAACCAGTCCTGCACGATCGTGGTCGTAGTGATATTGACTACGGCGGGACTCATCGCCTGATAAATTTCCTGATTGTTGCGTTCGTCGCTCGCTACGGTCGAATCGGTGATGCCCGTGATCGCGGTTTCAGTCACGGCCTTTTCGTCTTTGGCGTTGGCGAATCTTCCGAACAGTTTCGCTCCCGCGCGGTCATACAAAACCACGGCGCTCGCGGCGAACACCGCCGTTGCCAGCGCCAGTAAAACCAATTGCTTGGCACTCACTTGATAAGTCGTTTTCATCTGTTTGTTACTCCTTTTTCAACAAAGCTGCCGAATCTCAGAGTGTGTCCGTAGCCCGACCGTTAGACTTGTCATTACCTAGTTTTTTGCACGGCGTTTGACAGTAGGTAATGAAGCCTATCTCTTTTAATGAGTGACAGATCACTACGGAGGAGAGGCAATGGACACGATCTTAGTTAAGTTATCTGAACTCGACCCACAAACGTGGGCCGAAGAAAATTTTGGTGACTTGGATATGGGTCACGAAAAGCGGAATCGGCGGGCGATCACGACCGCTGCCGCATTTGCGACCCATCCGGGAAAAAGTATTCCGCAAGCCTGCGGTAGTTGGTACGACGTTCAAGCGACCTACAAGTTCTTTGCGGATGCGTCGGTGACGCCAGACGAGTTGCAAGCCCGACATCGTGAATTGACGCTGGCGCGGCTGCACCAGCCGGGCACGTACCTGCTCATTGAAGATACGACCGAGCCTTCTTGGGGCGGGAAAAAGCTGCGTCCGGGTCTGGGGCGTGTCGGAGACAAACACTCCAAACGACAAGGGTTTCAATTGCATTCGTCGCTCGCGGTGTGCTGGCCTGAGAGCCCGGAATCCACGTCGCCGGGACGCCGCCCCGCCGTCGAAATCATCGGCTTCGCCGACCAGCAATCGCGCGTGCGACAAGACGCGCCGCCCCACGAAACGCGCCACGCGCGCCTGTTGCGCGCGCGCGAATCGGAAGTATGGGAAGTGACGACGACGCGTTTGGGTACGGCGCCCAACACGCCGGACGTCCGCTGGGTGCGCGTCTGTGATCGTGGTGCAGACATCTTTGAAATGCTGGAAAGTTGTACGGCAGAAGGGCACGGCTACGTCGTGCGCGCGGCGCAAGACCGCGCGTTGGTAGATGAAACCGGTGCGTCGGCGGGGCGTTTGTTTGCCACCGCCCGTCGCCAACCCAGCCTGGGCGCTTTCAATTTGGTGTTGCGCGCGCGGCCCGGACAAGCGGCGCGTACCGCGCGTTTGAGCGTCAGTGCGACGCAGGTGCGGTTGCGTTCGCCCTGGCGGCCTGGGCACGGCAGAGGCACTTTGCCCGCGCACGCCTGCACCGTCGTACGCGTGTGGGAAGCCGACCCGCCTGCGGGCGTAGAGCCTTTGGAATGGATTCTGTTGTGCGACACCGAAATCACGACCTTTGCTCAGGCACTGGAGATCGCGTTGCAATACGCGACGCGCTGGTTGGTAGAAGAATTTCATAAGGCACTCAAAACCGGTATGGGCGTGGAAAAGTTGCAACTGGAAACGGGCGCGGAATTGATGGCGGCCGTCGCCTTGTTGAGTATCGTCGCTTTGCGCCTCTTGCATTTGCGCGAAGTGGTTCGCTTGATACCCGACGCGCCCGCTGCGGCAACTGGCTTGAGTCAACTGGAACGAGACGTACTGGCGGCTAAGACCGACTGCGTACTGACTACCGCACAGGAAGTCGTACTGGCGCTGGGCCGTTTGGGCGGACATCTCAATCGCAAAAGTAACAGACTGCCGGGCTGGATTACGCTCTGGCGCGGCTACGTCGTCTTGCAATCGTTGGTTGATGGTGTTCGCTTGGCTCATAAACTCAAAAGTTTTGGGTAA
>JAYSVR010000157.1:0-6902 GCA_043718445.1 Acidobacteriota bacterium
TTATAAGCGCATCCCCAGCGTGAAAGAAATCGTCTTTGTCGCACAAGATCGCGTGCGCGTTGAAATCTTCCGGCGGCAAGGCGAAGCGTTCTGGCAAACCGAAGTGCTGACCGAAATGGAAGACACGCTCAACCTGCAATCGGTCGGCTTAACGCTGACCGTCGCGCAGGTTTATCGTCGCGTGAAATTCGAGCAACCGAATCAGACAAGCTGAACTTTATTCTATGACCCAGTCATCACCTGATTACATCGTCATCGGCTCCGGCGTCGCAGGCTTGCGCGCCGCCGTCGAACTCGCCCAACACGGTAAGGTTATCGTCCTCACCAAAGACCGGCTGGACGAATCGAACACCGAATACGCGCAAGGCGGCGTAGCGGTCGCGCTCGCCGAAGACGACCAGATTGATTTGCACTTCGACGACACGCTCGTCGCAGGCGCGGGCCTGTGCGACGAAAAGGCCGTGCGCGTGTTAGTCGCCGAAGGCCCGAAATATATTTCGCAACTCATCGAATGGGGCGCGCAATTCGACCGCGAAGGCGGCGCGTTAGCTTTCACGCAAGAGGCCGCGCACTCGCGCCGCCGCATCCTGCACGCGCACGGTGATTCGACCGGACGCGAGATCGTGCGTTCGCTGATTGCTTACGCTAAGAAGCAGCCGAACATTCAATTGATGGCGCACGCGGCGACGGTGGGTTTAATTGTCGAAGATGGACGTTGCGTAGGCGTGCGGTTTATTGACCCCGACGAAAGCATGCGGCGCGAGATGTATGCGCGCGCCGTAGTGTTAGCGACGGGCGGCGCGGGGCAGGTCTTTGCGCAAACGACGAATCCTTCGGTGGCGACCGGCGACGGCATGGCAATGGCGTATGCGGCGGGCGCGTTGATGTGCGACATGGAATTCGTCCAGTTTCATCCGACCGCACTCGCGCTGCCCGATGCGCCGCGCTTTTTGTTGAGCGAAGCGTTGCGCGGCGAAGGCGCGATCTTGCGCAATCACGCGGGCGAAGCCTTCGCCAAAAATTATGACGCGCGCGGCGAACTGGCTCCGCGCGACATCGTGGCGCGCGCCATCGTCGCCGAGATGAAACGCACCAATACGCAATGGATGTTTCTTGACCTCACGCATCTCGACGCGGCGTTCGTCAAGCAACGCTTCCCCGGCATTTATGAAACCTGTATGCGCTACGGTTTGGATTTGTCGCGCGATCAGATGCCGGTGAGTCCGGCGGTGCATTACGTGATGGGCGGCGTCAAGACCGATACGCACGGACGCACGACGGTCGCGGGTTTATACGCGGCAGGCGAAGTCAGTTGCACCGGCGTTCACGGAGCCAATCGGCTGGCGAGTAATTCCCTGCTGGAAGGCTTGGTGTTCGGTGCGCGCGCGGGAGCCGCCGTGTTAGAAGACGCGATGCCTTTGCCGGATAAGCAAGAGCCTGAACCGGTGGAATACGAACTCGCGCAATGGCGGCTCGATCAACGAACCAAATCACGCGTGCAGGAATTGATGTGGTGGAAAGTCGGTCTGATTCGCCACGCCGACGAATTGCAATCCGCCGTAGCCGAACTCGAAAAGCTCGCGGCTGAAAACGTCAATGATAGAACGCGCAACTTCGCGCAACTGGCCTTGTTGATGGCGCGCGCCGCGCTCTGGCGCGAAGAAAGTCGTGGCGGACATTTTCGCAGCGACTTCCCTGCCCCAAACGATACACATTGGCGCAAGCACTCAGCGCAACAACTAGGGCAAGCAATCAGCAGCTTGGCGCGTATCAGCGAAGAAGATTGAACCTGCCGCACGCAACTTTATTTTAGTTCAATCAAATGCTTACCGATTAAATCTGAATAGTCGTGATAGCCGCCCGCCGCAAACTCTTTGGCAAAGCTATCGAGCGTTTGCAGCAACTGTGTCGAGTAATAGCCCGCGACGGTGTGCGGATGTTCGCCGCCCCAGTTGCCGTTGAAATAGCTGCGGATAATGACGCTGTTCGTATCGCGCGGCAGCTTAGCCGCGTTGGCCGCAAAGGTTTCAAAGCTGCTGCCGAAACCGCGCATCAGATAAAACTCTACGTTGGACGTATACATTGCCGACACCGCGAGGTTGCGTTCTTTGAGCAACGCGGCGATGGCGGGCAAACCTTTGGGGCCAGCCAAATCGGTAACAACCGGGATGATGAGGTCTTTATCTTGCATCGCTTTGACGAACTGAAAGTCGTCTTCGCTCACGAGGTAATTGCACGCCTTGCCGGTTAGGTCTTTTTCGAGCATCAGCTCGCGGTAATTCGGATAGTGCGCCCGATAGCCTCGCCCTTTGCTGGTGAATTTCAAATCGAGTCCGGCGGCAAAAAATTCCTGATGGATGTTGGTCAGATGTTGCAGGTCGCGCGCTGTGAGCGGCAGGCCAAAGGCTTTGACACGCTCGTGAATTTGCTTTTGCGTCGCGGCAAATAATTCAGCTTTCTTCGGCGTCTTATCGAGGTATTCGTGAATTGCCGCCATCGGTTTGGCATTCCATTCAGCAAGATCGGCGGGGACAGGTTTGCTGAAAATCAGACAGAGATATTCCGTGCGATTGCGCGCGAGCGCGAACAGCACCTTGAACCAAAAGTGCTGCACCAGATTGTCGCGGCGAATGTCAGTCATCAACGCCAGCTTCGGGCGAATTTGCGCGATATACGTGAAGCCTGTGTCTGGCCCTACGCCAATATAAGCGCCGCCCGTCACGTTGCGTTTGCGCAGCGCACCCATCACGTGCTGAAACGAAGCTTCGTTCGAGATGAGGTTGTCGCTATCGAAATATCCGCCGTGGTCAGAAAGGCGTTCGATCAGTTTGGCAAAGTCCGTTGTCGCGGGTGGAACCGGCGCGGGCGCGAGAACCGGTTTCGTCGTAGTTGTAGGAGTTGCCGGTTGTTGTGCCGAGGTCGAAGCGAATGACCACAACACTGTCAAACCAAACGCCCACGTGAAAAGCCAACGTGTTTTTCTTCGCATAAAAAGCCTCCTTGCCAAGCCAGATGATTACCACCAGAACGGTGAGGCCGCATCATCATTGAAGCGCGCGCTGAATTCAATTCCCGCGCGGCGTAACATTTTGGCCTTTTCCGTCACTCCAACCGGTAGTGTTTTTGCTCGTCTCCCCCAGACGCGCACCGTCATCGTAGCCCGATCGCTTTATCGCCTACCACCGGTGCATCGAACCGCGCAGAAAGAGGTATTTATGAAAACACGCGGCGCAGGCGCCATGCTCATGACGCTGATTATCTTTGTTGTCGCATTCGGCCTGTTATCCAAGTTGATTGGCTTCGACAAATTTCTTATTTGGGCGTTTAACGATTTCGTAAACGCCTTTCGTATCGCAACGGGTTGGAATCCCGCAGACATTTTCCGCAACGTCTCGCTCGCAGGCGAAGCACGCACTTACGGCGAAGTGCTGGCAAGCAACTATTACCTGCAAATGTATTTTCTCGCAGGCGGCATTTGCGCGCTGTTCTCAGCGGTGTTCGTCGCGCGGGCTGACGCTGAACCGCTCTGGCGCTATCACGGCCCCTTTGTGGCCTTCCTGCTGATCTTGTTGTTGCCGGTCGCTCTCAGCACCGTTACTTACAGCGAAATTTTTGCCGCCCGTTCGATTTCTTATATTTGTCTGGCGGTTCTCATCATCCTCGGCTTGGGAGCCTGCTATGAGTTGCTGCGCGTCAGAACGAAAGGCGCAGGCAGTAAACTCGCCCAAGCCTTCGTCTTGCTGCTCGTCTCGGCCTACGGCGTTTTCGGGCCAGCTTACTATGGCGTGAAATTTATCTGGTACGCCTAAGCGTTCAGCCCTTCCCGCTTGGCCGTTTGCAGCCCAACTCGAATTTGCTTATCGTCCTGCGCGTTATGCACGCAGGACGTTTTGCTTTTCGGTCACACTTTTTACTCGCCTTGGTTGCCAGCCTCGCGCTGTGTGCGTGGCTATTCGCGCAACCCGCTCAAAACCCAAAGCCTGCGCTTCCGCCTTACGCCGTCACCTTCACCAATCAGGCCAAAGCCGCCGGACTCACGCACAAAACCGTTTACGGCAACGAACACAAAAACAAATATCTGCTCGAAACCACCGGTTGCGGCGTCGCCTGGTTCGATTATGACAATGACGGCTGGCTTGATTTGTTTTTCGTGAACGGTACGCGGTTGCAAGGTTTCGCCAAAGGACAGGAACCGACCGCACGGCTTTATAAAAACAACCGCAACGGCACTTTCACCGACATCACCCGCGCCGCCGGACTGGCACGCAGCGGCTGGGGGCAATCGGTTTGCGTAGGCGATTATGACAACGACGGCTGGGACGATTTATTCATCAGCTACTTCGGCAAGAACGCGCTTTTCAAAAACAACGGCAACGGCACTTTCACTGATATGTCAGACAAGGCTGGTGTAGCGGGCAACCCGAAAGCGCCGACGCGCTGGGGCAGCGGCAGCGCCTTTGTTGATTACGACAAAGACGGCGACCTTGATTTATTCGTCGCCAATTACATTGACCTGAATTTGAAAACCGCACCGCTGCCTGAAACCGGGCCGTGCCTTTATAAAGGCGTAATGGTCGCCTGCGGTCCGCCGGGCTTGGAAGGCGGCAAGAACATTCTTTATCAAAACAACGGCAACGGTACTTTTACTGACGCGAGCGAAAAGGCGGGCATCCTCAAAACGACTGGCACATACGGCCTCGGCGTACTCGTCGCCGATTTCGACAACGACACCTGGCCCGATATTTACGTAGCAAACGATTCAGCGCCCGCTACGCTTTATCGCAATCAGCACGACGGAACCTTCAACGACATCGCGGCAGAAGCGGGCGCGGCTTATAGCGGCGACGGCAAACCGCAAGCCGGCATGGGCGTGGCCGCAGGCGATTTCAACGGCGACGGTTGGCTCGATATTTTCAAAACGAATTTTTCGGGCGATACGTCAACGCTCTATAAAAACGTAGGCGTACAAAACGGTTCACTGACTTTTGATGATGTGACTTTCACGGCGGGCATCGGCATTAACTCGCGCTGGCTGGGTTGGGGTTGTGGCTTTGCTGATTTCGACAACGACGGCTGGCTGGATATTTTTCTCGTCAACGGCCACGTTTATCCCGAAGTCGAAAAGCTCACGACCGAGGCGGGCTATCCGCAACGCAAGGTGCTTTATCGCAATTTGCGCGACGGCAATTTCGCCGACATCACAGCGCAAGTCGGCGGAGCATTGATCGAACCAACCGCGAGTCGCGGCTGCGCGTTTGGCGATTACGACAACGACGGCGACCTCGATGTCGTCATCAATCCCGTCAACGATGTTCCGGCGTTGTTAAAGGCAGAAAGCAAGACGACGAATAACTGGCTGGCCGTTCGCACCATCGGTACGAAATCGAATCGCACCGGCATCGGCGCGCGCGTCACGGTGAGATATGACAGCGATGGACAGGAGCGAACCTTGTTCGACGAAACCCGCAGCGGCGGCAGTTACTATTCGCAAAACGACCTGCGGCTGCATTTCGGATTGGGTTCAACCGCACAAGCCAAAAGCATTGAAGTTCGCTGGCCAAGCGGTGCCATCAGCAAACTCGCCAATGTCAAAGCCAATCAAGTGATAGTGATTAAAGAATAACTCGTGAGATGAGGCACTCAACTCTTGAAAAAGCCTTTTTGCTCGCGTGCGCTGTGGCGCACGAAATGAATTTCAACCACAGTATCGCTGGGCTGATAAAAAATTCGGTACTTACGCACAACTAAACAACGCATGCCTACCATTACGTCATTGCGAGTGCGACCCAGATAAGGAAACTGGACAAGCAAATTGAACTTTTCGCGAAACGTTTTCATCAGCCGCCGAGCAGCGGCAGGGTTTTGCGCTTCAAGAAAATCGCAAATTTCCGTCAGGTCTTCGATGGCAGATGGGTTGAGAATCAGCTTTCTCATTCTTGCGTCTTTTGGTTTCTTTGGGACCTGCGCTTCTTCACTTCAGCCTCGATATCGTCCATCAACTCATCCCCGTTGGCGTAAACGCGATAGTGACCTTGCGCGATTTGCTCTTGCGACCGTAAGGCCGCCTGCCGATACTCGTCGAGTTCCTCCGGGGTAAAATTGAGCGAAGCGCATTCTTGCTCAATCAGGGTTCGCAAATAAGCCTCTGCCGTAGAGCCTACGGCTTTCGCTCTTTGTTCAATACTGTTGAGTGCGTCGAGGCTGACGCCAGTGATTTCAATGCTGCCGGTTTGTGCATTCATAGTTACCTCTCTTTTACCTACGAGCCATCGTTTTGTTCTGTTCGTCTAGCCACGCCTTGAGCGGCGCGAAATAATCAATGATCGCAGTCGCATCCATCTTGTCTTCGCCCGTGATGGCTTTCAACGCTTCAGGCCACGGTTTGCTTTGACCCATCGCCAACATCGCTTTGAGCTTTTCGCCTGCGGCCTTGTTGCCATAAATCGAACAGCGATTGAGCGGCCCACTGTAACCCGCCGTCTTGCACAGCGAACGGTGAAACTGGAATTGCAGAATGTGCGCGAGAAAGTAGCGCGCATAAGGCGTATTGCCCGCGACGTGATATTTCGCTCCGGCGTCAAAATCCTGTTCGCTGCGTTTATCGGGAGCCGATACGCCCTGGTATTTTTCGCGCAGTTCCCACCACAGTTTGTTGTAATCACCCGCACCCGTTTCGCCCGAAAAGACTTTCCAGCGCCATTGGTCCACGAGATAGCCGAAGGGCAGAAACGCAACTTTGTCCATCGCCAACCGCAACAACAACGGAATGTCTGCGCTCGCGTCGGGGACTTTATCAATCAGGTTGAGTTGCTTGAGGTATTCGGGCGTGACTGAGAGAGCAATCGTATCGCCGATGGCTTCGTGAAAGCCGTCGTTGGCGCTGTTTTGATACAAGGCAGGTT
>JAYSVR010000158.1:0-2377 GCA_043718445.1 Acidobacteriota bacterium
GCCCGCCGTATTCGCCTGACGCAAATCAATGGAACGGACTTCGTTGCCGACCAATGAGATCGCGGGCAAATCGAGCCTCGCCCCGGCCCGATTCAGCAAAGCAATACGCACGGGCAATTGCACTGGCCCTTGATTGCTCAACATGAGCATTCCCTGCATATTGCCTTTCACGTTGTAATAGGTAGCAACCAACTTGCGTGAAGCCACCATTGATTGCGGTGATTTGCCGTTAGCGGCTACGGTTGGCAAGATTTTTTTCTTCGCTCCAATTATGACAACCCCAATGCCAATGGAGAGGAATACCAGCAGCAACAAAAGCGACCTTGCGCTGGCAAGTGATTTAACAGACGGAAACGATAAACGTGATTGAGACATGGCACTTCCTCCTTACGGAAATTGTTAATGGACTGGGAGAGCTTAAAAAGCGGCTAAACCGATGAAAGCCGCTGCGTTCGCAGGAACGCTTTGTGCTTGGGAGAGTGGAGTAACAGGGCGTTGGGTGTTTGTTGCAATCTTGCTTGTTCTGACGAGCCAGACCTTACCGAAACAGCTTCAGCTAAGCTAGAGACAATTTCCGTTACTTGCGACAGTTTCCGGCATGTCGTGATGGAGCTTGGAAGGGCAAACACCATATTTACCTACGAACGCGCGGCGCATGGTCAGCTCATTGGGGAAGCCTACCTGTAGGGCTATCTCTTGCAAGGAAAGTTGCCTGGCGTCAACCAGCGGCAGGGCCAACAGCACCCGTAACTTAGTCAGGTAATGGGGCAGCCCCATTCCTGCGCAGTTCTTAAACACACGGCTGAAATGGTCTACGGAACGGTGAGAGCGATCCGCGAAGTCCTGGTAGCGCCAATCCCGCTGCGGTTCGGCGTGAATGAGCGACAAGGCTTTTTTGATGCGAGGGTCGCCGACAAGCTCTAACACTTCTGGCAAAGAAATGGCTTGACTAACAACCTTTTCAAGCAATGCTGCCGGTTTGGTTTGCGTTGAGTTTTCATGTGGCATAAATCCCCTTTCTGAAGGAATCGTCGAACGTAACGTTGGTGGTTGAGAAGAAAGGCTTCGGTCAGACTGACGGCAGATACACAAAGACGACCGTAAAGCCGACGTTGAACGTCGCCTTTCCTCAAGTTTCGTGTTGTAGCTAAAGAACCGTGATCGACAATTTATTGGGCCAGCTTGGGGTTTATGTGCGCCAGCGAGCGCATCATGAACCTGTCAGAGGAACCGGGCAATGGGCAAAATTTACGCAGCGCAGCAGTTGGCGTCTTTAATCGCTACACGCGGGGCGGTTAGTGGAGTTTACCGAAAGTTCTCCCTCTGGCTTCGAAGTATGAAATGCCGAAAACGCAATCTCGGCAGATTGCGTTTTCGGCATTTAACCCCTGAACAAGGAGGAGAATTTTGGAAAAGCTCCACAGTTGAGAGCCACTATGTTTAATTGAGCGAGCTTTTTACCGCCGAGCTATTTTCGAGGACAAATAGGCTTTTATTCACCATCAGTCATTCGCAAAAGAAAAACGCCTGTGAGGCAGCTTGATGGGGCTGCGTCACAGGCGTGAACTAACCGGCAAGTAACTTATCGCTTAGAAATACAGCTTCAACGCGAACTGAATTTGCCGCGCCGGGAACGTGCTGCGGATCGTGCCGTAACCGCCCGTTGCCGTGCGCGTATTCGTGATGGTTCCGTCGGGCGCTCCGAAATTCGTTTTGTTAAATAAATTGAACGCTTCCATCCGAAATTCGAGTTTAGTTTGTTCTTTCCAGATGGGGAAAGATTTATGCAAGCCCAGATCGGCTTGCGCGAAACTCGGCCCGCGCACGAGGTTGCGTCCGGCATTGCCGAATAACACATCGCCGGTGGGAACGGCTGCGCCTGTGAGGCTCAGATAATCGTTCGGATCAACGCCCGCGCTGCGCAAAGGCTGTCCCGTCAAATTGGGACGCAACGTGGCGGTGCCGCCTACGCTAAAGCCCGCGACTGCGCCGTAAGTGAGATTGACCGGCAAGCCGCTGTTCATCGTGTTGATGAGCGTCGCGCGCCAACCGCCCAGCACGTAATCCAACGCTGTCGAATCGCTCAACAGCTTGCGGCCTTTGCCGAAGGGCAGGTCATAAACAATGCTCGTCGTATTGTTCAACGGCTGGTTGTAATTCGATACGCCTTTGTCGGCGTTGAAATTGCGGATGTTCAAACGCGAGTTATCGCCTGATTGCGTTTCAAGGTGACCGGCGACGTTGTCAATCGCCTTTGACCAGGTGAACGAATTGAGCAGATAAAGCCCGCCGCTGAAACGGCGTTCGAGTTTGATTTGCAGCGCGTGGTAATTCGCCGAGCCGCCGTTGAACGAAGCCTGAATGAAGCCGAAGCCCG
>JAYSVR010000159.1:0-2377 GCA_043718445.1 Acidobacteriota bacterium
TGCGGCGATCTTTGATTTTCAAGCAGCCTTTAGTGATCGCGCAATCATAAGCGCGTAAGTGCAGGTGAAAGTGAGTGAAGGTTTGTTGCGCCGTAGCAAGTTCGTTCAGTACGTTGACCGTCAGGCCGAATTCCGCGGGCAATACGCGGCGCAAGCAATCGGCATAGCTTTCATCCGTTTCGCAAGCGCCGCCGGGCAGCGTCCACAAACCGCCTAACAAACCAGTGGGCGGACGCTGTATGAGCAAGATGCGGTCTTGCGCATCGCGCAACAACGCGGCAGCGGTGCGCACCGTAGGCAAAGGCGCTTTCTGCTTTTTCACCGGACGCAGGTGCTGAGTCTGTTGGCTGAACGCGCGGCAGTATTTTTGGATAGGGCATTGCGCGCAGGTTGGGTTACGCGGTAAACAGACGGTGCGGCCTAAGTCCATCAGCGCCTGATTGAAATCACCGGGGCGCTGGCGATCAAGCAGCGTTTGCGACCATTCGAGCAATTGTTGATTGGTTGCGGGCTGACCGAGTTCGCCGTCGTAATCATAAAGGCGCGTGAGGATGCGCATTACGTTGCCGTCAAGCGCGGCAATGGGTTCGTTGAAAGCAATGCTGGCAACGGCGGCGGCGGTATAGCGTCCGATGCCGGGCAGCGTTTGCAAAGCTGCGGCAGTAACAGGGAACTCGCCGCCGTATTCGTTGACGACGGCTTGCGCGGCGCGATGCAAATTGCGGGCGCGACTGTAATAACCCAAGCCTTCCCACTGTTTGATTACGTGATTGAGCGGCGCGGCGGCTAGGGCTTGAACGTTCGGGAAAGCCGCGAGAAAGCGGCGATAGTATTCGATCACCGTCGTGACGCGCGTCTGTTGCAGCATGATTTCAGAAAGCCAGATGCGGTAAGGATCAAGCTGATTCCGCCACGGCAATTCGATAGCTTGCCGGTCATACCACGCGAGTAAGTCCAGCGTGAGTTTTTGGGTGAGTTGGTTAGGTTTTTTTTTCGCCATAAAACTGGCGGCGATTATTTCTGAGGAAGCAAGAGCAATGCAATCAATGCCACGTGTCTTAATCGTTGACGATAACCCGGATGTGCTGGAAGCCCTGCGCCTATTGCTGAAAGGCGCGGGTTACGGCGTCACGGCGGCGACGACGCCTGCCAATGCGCTGGCTTCGCTCAACGCTGAGTCACTCGATCTGGTGTTGATGGATTTGAATTACGCGCGCGATACGACCTCAGGGCAGGAAGGCCGCGATTTGTTATTCGCCATTCGGCAGCTAGATGCCGTGTTACCCGTCGTAGCGATGACTGCGTGGGGCAGCGTCGAACTCGCTGTTGAATTGATGCAGCACGGCTTGAATGATTTCGTGCAAAAGCCGTGGGATAACGCGCGGCTGTTGGCTACGTTGCAACATCAGTTGCAGGTGGGCGCGGCGAAAAGGGAAGCACTGCGCCAGGCTGACGCAGCTTCGGCGCAACAGGTGCGCGAATGGGCGGCGGCGCGTCAGATGCAAGGGAGCTTGTTGCCGCGCGCGTTGCCGACGTTGGCAGGTTACGCGGTCGCGGCCAACTGGGAACCGATGCAGGCGGTGGGCGGCGATTGGTATGACGTAGCGCGGCTGGGCGATCACCACTTGGCTTTAGGCATTGGCGATGTGACAGGCAAAGGCTTGCCCGCTGCGTTGTTGATGGCGAACTTGCAGGCGCTGGTCAAAGCCCGCGAAGCCGTCACGATCAGTCCCACGCAACTATGCGGCGAAGTGAATCAGGCGCTGTGCCGCAATGTCGAAGCGGGGAAGTTCATCACGTTGTTTTATGGTGTGCTGGAACTGGCGACCGGCAAGTTGAGTTATTGCAACGCCGGCCATAATCCGCCTTTGTTAGTCAGGCCGGACGGTGCGGTTGAGTCGTTAGGCACAGGCGGAGCGTTGTTAGGCGCGTTTGCCGAATGGAGCTACGAATCAGGCGAAGTTACTTTGCAGCCGGGCGATAGATTGCTTTGTTACACCGACGGCGTGACCGAAGCTGAGAACCCAGCCGGAGAAGAATTTGGCGAAGAGCGCCTGCTCAATTGGTTGTTAGCGCAGCGACATTTAACGGCGGCGGAGCTTCAAGCTGAGTTATTAACCGAACTGATGAATTTTCACGCAGGCGAAACTAATGACGATGCGACCGTGTTGGTAGTGGCGCGCAATTAAGTAGTGACGACTTTAGTCGTTCCGCTCTTTCTTGTCTCGAAACGACTAAAGTCGTCACTACGATTAACTTACTTTCCTAAAACGAAAATAGGCTGAGGCAAACGTCCGTGATTACGTCTGTCTCAGCCCTTCTGTCATTCGGTGTTAGGCATCCCCTACTAACACGGGTGACAGAAACTCGTTGAATT
>JAYSVR010000160.1:0-2373 GCA_043718445.1 Acidobacteriota bacterium
CCGGCACATCATTTCAATTTGGCTGTCAAAGAGCGTCAACCGCCTTGTTCATGCGGCTGTTGGGGGTTTTCGCCACAGACCCCCGTCACTTTTAAGTAATCTGAGCAACTGTTCAAGGTCGGTATTAAGCTCAAAGTCAAACGCTTCAACAAACATTTCCGTCGCGTACTGGCGCATTTCAATCAGCGAATTTTCAATTTCGCGTTCGTCGGTACTATCCCCTTCGTAGTAAAGTTGGCTGCCTATGTACTCCATAAATAGCCCGCCCAACCGTTCACGGTCATAAGCATGAAAGACGCTTTGAGCTACGATTTCCTGCGCCGCTAGTTTTAACAGGTCAGGCAAAGAACTGTTGGGTGCAGGTTCAGTGAAGTCAGTCCGAAGCCGGGTTGTGATATGCCCAAAAAAAATGTTTTCAAAATTGCGTCGTTCCTGCCCTTGCACAACACACAATGCCTCACCAAATAACTCAAAAAGCGCATCGTTTATTTTTTCAGTTAGGTGGTCGTAGAAGTATTGCGCGCAAACCTGTGCGGGTTTTTCAAGCGCGTTTTTCTCTGGAATAAACGACTCAGGCGGCAAAGCGTAATAGGATCGCCCCATATAGCCATTCGTCCCGTCAGTTACAATGCTTCGCTGCCCATTGTCACTGAATCGTTCGAAGAAATGCCGGAACGCATCAAGAATGGTTATTTGATGGAGTTTTACGACGTCGAAGAAACTACTGATAGTTGTCCGATCTAAGCCTATTCGCTTGGCTTCAATCCCTGGTGCAAGCGAAGCGATCAGCGTATGCAATGCTTCATGAGCAATGGCGCGCGCGCCATCCGTATTTAAGCTGACTGTGTTGAGCGCCTTTGCTGGTTTCTTGTTTTTATTCATTCTCTGGCCTCCCTGTTGACCATTCCCTGAAAGTGATTCGGCGCGCGCGCAATCAGGATGCTGCGTTGTCCGCTGGGTAATTAGGCCAGCGTGAGCGCGCCGAAACTGAATAACTCATTCCGCCGACTTGTCGCCGTCGGCATCGCCTGCCTTGCGACAAAAGACCGCCAACGCTTCAACTGCACGGCGGGCAAAGTGCGCATCGGGGTTTAGGTAACGATTCAGCATCGCCATTGTCTTGTGGCCGGCCAGCTTCATTGCAATTGGCACAGGCACGTTCGCCGCAACCAATCGGCTAACGAAGCTGTGCCTCAAATCGTGAAGCCGTAGCCCTTCAATCTCTGCCGCCTTGCATGCCGAAGCCCAGCCGTTTTTGATGTTCGACTTGATGCCGAAAACCGAGTCCGTAGCGCGTTGCAATGAGTTGTCATAAACCTGCTTGAGTTCGTCGTGTACGCGGTCAGTCATCGCAATGTCGCGCGCCTCGTTCGTCTTCGTATTGATCGTGCGTAGCTTGATCGTGCGCGTCTTGAAATCAACGTCTTGCCATTCGAGCGTGAACAATTCGCCGCGCCGCATTCCGCTATCGAGCGCCAGAATAACCAATGGGCGAAGGTGCGCGCGTTGCCCGATGAACTGCGCCAACAGCTTTTCTTCTTCCTCAAAACTGATGATGCGCTCGCGCGAACGTTCCGCGCCTCGATCAATCAGCGGTTCGCCCAGGTTGAAAGGGTTGTCGCTGATCCAGCCTTGCCGCTTGGCGAAATTCATCATCGCGCGCATCGTCTCAAGCTCCCGATTCACCGCCGCGACGGTGCGCTGCCCGCCGGTCTTCGTCTTCGTTCGCAGTCGCATCAACTTGAAGGCTTCGATGTCGGCATGTGTGATAGCCCGCACGCGCTTATTGCCGAAGTGCGCCACCAGCGTCTTGACGTAAAGTTTCGGCGTATAGGTCGAGCGCATCCCGCCCACCTTGCGGCCATCCACGTAAACGGCCTCAACAAGCTTGACGGCTTCGTACTTATCGGCGAGTTCCTTGAACTTGAGCTTGTTGCCGTCCACTGCGGATTGCCCGCGTTGTTTCAGATCGCGCCGCAACTCATCGAGCTTGTCGCGGGCTTCGGTCTTCGTCGCGCAGTAGGCTTTGACGTTGCGCCGCTTCCCTGTTTCATCAGTGAAGGTGACGCGCGCCACCCATCGGTTGCGGGACTTGTCGCGGTAGATATAGCCGGTTCGTTGTTTCATCCTGTTTTCCCTTGCGGACACTATTGCGGACACATACGGTTGACAGACCGTGACGGTCACTGAATACTGCAAACAGGATATTGCTTGATTTATCAGGTATTTGAAAGGCTAAGGAAGGCCGTAAGAGTGGCGAGAAATCGCTTTAGACCGGTTTGGGACCGAGAGGTCGGAGGTTCAAATCCTCTCGCCCCGATTAACAGAATCAATACTTTAAGGCTTCCACTCGGAAGCCTTTTTCTTTGGTGT
>JAYSVR010000017.1:0-2902 GCA_043718445.1 Acidobacteriota bacterium
CTTTCTGAACCGGCAACTGACAACCGACTACCGACAACCATTTCACATCGTTGCGCGAATCTGCCCGCCGTCTACCGGCAGTGATACGCCGGTGATGAAGCTCGCGCGCTCTGAAGCCAGAAACGCTACTACGTCGCCGAACTCTTTCGGCTCGCCGATTCGACGCAGCGGAATGTCAGCCGTCTGTTGCTGAAAATATTCTTCATGTGAAATGCCACGCGCTTTGGTGCGAATGTCGGCGAGGTGAGTTTGACGGTCGGTCATGATTTGTCCGGTGAGGATGGCGTTGACCGTAATGTTGTGTTGACCCAACTCGTTCGACATCGTTTTAGTCAAGCCCGACAAGCCCGCGCGCAACGTACTCGAAATCGTCAGGTCTTCCCAAGGCTGTTTGGCTACGAGCGAAGTCAGATGAATGATGCGGCCCCAGCGACGCTCTATCATTGAGGGAATCACCAGCCTCGACAAGCGAATCACATTCATTAACGTAGACTCTACGCCCGCCTGCCATTGCTCTTCAGTCAATTCCATAAAGCGACTGACCGGTGGCCCGCCCGTGTTGGTGATGAGAATGTCTACGTGACCGAATTGCTTAACGGTCGCGGCGTGCCAGCGTTCGAGATCGGCTTTGGAGGAAACATCCGCTGTGACCGCAAACGCTTCAGCATGCTGCGCGACTTCTGCGCGCGTCGCTTCCAGCGTCTCAGCGTTGCGCGCGCTGATGGATACGCGACAGCCTTCCGCCGCGAGCGCCAACGCGCAAGCCTTGCCTAAGCCTTTGCTGCCTGCTGCGATCATGGCAACACGGCCATTGAGTTCGAGATTCATGGTTTTCTCCGACGTAGCGTAGGCTTCAGCCTGCGTGACGTAGGGCGGACTTTAGTCTGCCCTACACGATCTGGCTGGCTTCTTCGAGTGCGAGTTCGATGACTTTCATCAACTCTTCGCGGCTGACTTGCGAGCGGCGGAACTTCACTTCGACCGTGAAATCGCGCCCCGGTGAGTTGTAGCGAAACACATAAGGTTGTTGGCGGGTCTGTTTTTTGCCGCCACGTACTTTGCGGGCTTCGTCGCGCGTCAGGCCCTGAGCCGCGATGCGTTCGACGAAATGCTTCATGTTTTCTTTGTCGGGCTGGCGTACGACCTGCAACAAGAGTGACTTCGAATTGATGTCGGCGCGGCGGCACTGTTCGCGGATGTCGTTGGGCAGGTTGGCGATGGTCAGCGATTCAGTGATGGTCGAGCGCGACTTGCCGATTTTATGCGCGACCTCTTCGTGCGTGTAACCATACCGCTCGACCAATACTTGCAAGCCATCGGCTTCTTCAAACGCGGTGAGGTCTTTGCGTTGCAAATTTTCGATCAGCGCGATTTCGGCGACGGCGCGGTCGTCCACGTCCATCTCTATGCACGGCATTTCGCGCAAGCCCACGGCTTTGGCGGCACGAAAGCGACGCTCGCCCGAAATAATCATGAAGCGCCCGCCGACTTGCGAAGGCCGCACGAGAATCGGTTCGAGAACGCCCTTTTCCGCGATTGACAAAATGAGTTCATCGAGATCGCCGAACTCTACGCGTGGTTGATGCGGATTGGGTTCGAGGCGTTCAATGTGAATCATCCGTCCGACCGGCGCACCCGAACCCGCCGAAAGCTCTTCGACGTAATGCCGGTCGTGGCGCATTTTTAAAGTAGACGGCAATCCTCGTTTAAGGGGTTTAACTGACACGTTTTATCACCTCATCGCACAAACTGGCGTATTCAATTGCGCCACTCGACGTGGGCGCGAAACTAAAAATGGATTCGCGGTAAGCCGGGCTTTCTTCTAACCGCACCGAACGCGAAATCGTCGTATCAAAAACCTTTTCGCCGAAAACCTGCCCGATCTGCTCAAAGATGTCTTTAGAAAGTGTCGTCCGGCGGTCATGCAAAGTTACGACGACGCCGAGCAATTCGAGTTGCGGGTTGGGACGGGCTTTGATGCGTTCGATGGTTTCGAGCAAGTCGTCCGTGCCTTCGAGCGCGAAGTAAGAAGACTGAATGGGTACGATCACGTGCGTCGCGGCGACCAGTGCGTTTACCGTGATGATGCCCAGCGTCGGCGGCGAATCAATCACGACTACATCGTAATTGCGCATCGCCGGATCGAGCCGGTCTTTCAAACGAAAGGGTGCGTCTAGTTCGCCTACGAGTTTGCCTTCGAGTTTGGCGAGGTTGATACGGGCAGGGATGAGATCGAGGTTTTCGACTTTCGTGCTTTTGACCACATCGGCAACGGTGACAGTGTGTTCGGTCAGCAGGTCGTAAAGGGAAAGCTCAATATCCTGTAAGTCTACGTAAGAGATGGTGCTGTTGGCTTGCGGGTCTAGATCAACGAGCAGCACCCGCTTGCCTTTTTGCGCCATCCCGGCGGCCAGGTTAATAGCCGTAGTCGTTTTGCCAACGCCACCCTTTTGGTTGGCGATGGCGATTTTTACCGCGCGCAACGGAACCTCCCTGCGAATTGTCTTGGTCTCTGCTCGTTTACTGCTCACATCGGTTCCCTATGCATATGCCCTAAGCGTATGTATGCCTACACAAGGAGATGCGGGGGATCAGCCTTGAGAAAATAACTTTAGACAAATGCTTTATGATGATGGTGATGCGGAAAAATGAATTGCTTCACGCTTGGAAAGGCATCGTAGTGGAGCCTGCCTGAACCTGTCAACGGGGGGCTTGACGCTTCTCATTGAGTCAACGCTTCAGTGAAGACCCTTATTTCTACTGGATTTTAAGTGAGTCAATTCGGCGGGTTGACAGCCTCTAAGGTGATGAAGACAATGCCCATCCATTGGAGGCATGGCCGAGTGGCTTAAGGCGGCGGTTTGCTAAACCGTTGTAGGGGGTAAACCCTTACCGAAGGTTC
>JAYSVR010000161.1:0-6850 GCA_043718445.1 Acidobacteriota bacterium
AGCCGTTCAACCGCAGAATTTCAACTAGAAAGTAGTCTATTGACCGCTCTGTCCGACCCTGCTCACAGACCAAATTTCAACTAGGATTTGGACAATGCCTAGTTTAACGTGGATAGATGTGCTATCTGAGATATTAAGCCCAGCCACCTATGCCAATAGAGAAACGGCCCCAGGCAAAGAAAAGCAAATTGCTCTTTGTGTAAAAAAAGAACTGAACCTCTTGGACCAAAACAATTTGCTTAAAGGCACAAAGACGGAGGTCAAGCAGGTACGTTTCGTGTCAATGCCAAACCAAGCGCAAGGTGAAGCTATCTCAACAAGCTTCTATGTAGCAACAATCGAATACGACATAGCCAGTTCCCCTTTAACCGTGGAATCGGGAGCAACTTTATTAACAGCAGCTTGTTCGTGCGGAGTCGATCAAATACGGTTGTCAGACAGTTACGATATTGTGAAGACTTTTCGTTGCCCTAATTTCAAGAAATAACGAAATTTCTTAAGAGGCGGGCTTTTGTTTCCCACAAATCAGCAAAGATTAAGAATGAGTTCAAATAACTCCAACCAATTCCACTGGGATGCTCGCTACAGGGCGTCGAAGCTTGCTCGCGTGCGCTCATTGCAAACGCCGAAAGATCGCAATAAGTCGTAGCCAATTTGCCCTCCGCCATTCAAAGCCACCGCTGTAACGGTAGCGCAATCTGCCGAGATTGCGCCGCGTCAAATCGGACGCTTCGATAGCCACCGTCACCGCGCGCTCAGTCGCACGTTGCCTGCCGAGATACGCTACGTGATGCGGCGCAATCTCGGCAGATTGCGCTACCCTCGCAACGGTCATCTTTTCCCTTGATGGCTCTCTGGGGCAGAAAATTTATGCGGGCTATCGCGTCGTTGCGGGCTTTTTGCGAGGACTTCCGTTATCATCCGCGCCTTCCGAAACAATGAGCAATTCCATCGTGCTTTCTGGGGCGAATCGTTTGAGGAGCGAAAAGAAAGTCACGGCAACTTCTAATTGCGCGTAGGGGGAGAGCCTGCCGTCCGGCATCGTCCGGTCGCGGTCGTTACATGAGATGAGGCAAGCTGTTTGCGAGGCGTTCGTAGGGCAGGTTCGTAACCTGCCCTACCTCATAGGTCGTACTGCCAAGAGGTAGGGGCAGGTTACGAACCTGCCCTACGGCCAGCGAGCAATTTCCTTGCCCGAATCTCATTGCGCTAACGCTCTCTCCGTACCGCAGCTTTATTCAGCAGGAACACAATGACGGCTTCAACTATCAAAGGGGAGAAAACCAAATCTATGTTATGGGCGATCTTTGCCATCACGGCAGCACTTTCGTGGGGCGTATACGGTGCGATGTTGCATCAGGGGCAAACGCAGTTGGGCAATCCGCTACGCGCGATGTTGTGCGTAGGCGTGGCTTACTTCCTCATCGGCGTCTTGTTGCCCATGGTCGGACTCGCTGCGCAAGGGCAACTGAGTCTGGCAGGATTTAATTCAGTTGGCACGACGACGGCCACCGTCGCGGGCGCGCTGGGCGCGATTGGCGCGGGCTGCATCATTTGGGCGTTCAAAAGCGGGGGCTTGCCGAATTACGTAATGCCACTCGTGTTTGGTGGAGCGCCGATTATCAATACGCTCGTGACGATGATTTTGCATCCGCCGAAACAGCAGGTGAATCCGCTGTTGTATGTCGGCTTCGCGCTGATGGTCGCGGGCGCGGGACTCGTGCTTTATTTCAAACCCAAGGCGTAACGCAATGAAACAATTTTTCATGCTGTTGTTCTGTATGGGCGGCTTGCTGAACTTGGCTTTCGCGCAAGGCAAGTCGCTCAAAGCTAAACAGATCGTCTTCGTCAGCGGCGACCACGAATACGGTTCAGAAGACACGTTTCCGCTGTTGGCGAAGTTTCTCGAAACGCGTTACGGTGCGAAAACCACAGTGTTGAAATCTTCGCCTGATGAAAACGGCGAAGAAGACATTCCCGGCTTGGCTGCACTTGAAACCGCCGATCTCGCCGTGCTGTTTTTGCGCTGGCGGCGCTTGCCTGCCGATCAGGTTGCGCAACTCGAAAAGTATTTGAAATCCGGCAAGCCGCTCATCGCGTTTCGCACTACGACGCATGCGTTCAACTATCCGAAAGGCCATCCACTTGAAGCGTGGAACCGCTTCGCCCCTGATTACCTCGGTGGGCCGCCGGGTTGGGGCGGGCCGCACTTTCATTATGGACACACGTCAACGACTTCGGTGTCAGTGATTGAAGCGAACGCGAAACATCCAATCCTGACAGGCCTTCCCGCGAAATTCGACGTGCCTTCGTGGCTTTATCACGTGTTGCCGAACTATCCGCCCGCTGACGCTACGCAGTTGTTGATGGGCAAGTCGGTGAATCCTGAAAAGGCTGCGACGCGCCCGCCAGTAGACAATCCGGTTGCGTGGACGTGGACGAATAAGGCCAAAGCGCGCGTATTCGTCACGACGCTCGGCCATCCCGATGATTTCAAGAACGAAGCGTTGCAACGTCTGGTGGTCAACGCTATGCATTGGACACTCGGCAAAACCGTACCGAAAAGCTGGAGCGGCGGCTTTGCCATAGACGTGAAATATCACGGCATTCGCCCAACGTCGAAAAAGTAGACAGCGAAACTTGTTAATGACAGGCGCATCGGCTTCGACTAAGATGCGCCATCTTTTCTAGCCGTGTGCAGCTTCATCCCATCAGTAAACAAGTAGCACGGCAATCCTTTGCATCCCGCCCAATAAAATTTTCCATCGTTTGAGAGGTGCTGGTGTACGGTAAGGCCACGACTGTAGGAATTTCGTCTGTGACGAACGCAAAAAAACCTAAAGCTCCCACGCCGGTGCGACGCGCCTCGGCGGCGTTTCGTATGTGTCAGGGCTGCGGTCGGCCTACGCCGCAACAAGAAGCGAGTTGCATCAATTGCGGCAAGCGCCACTTTCACGCGCCCGTCGTTGATGCGACCGAACACCACGAGCGACGGTTCATCGCGGACTTTTTCGAGCGCGCTACACCGGTGGCTTATGGACTGTTCACCCTGAATCTGGTGATTTATCTAGGGATGGCGATTCAGGCTCCGGGGTCTTTCGTGCCGAACTTTTTGCAGGGCGCGAATGAGCCTACGCTTGCCAGCTTCGGCGCGGCGAGTCGTACGGCGTTAGGCTTGGGCGAATGGTTTCGTTTGTTCACGTCGGTCTTTTTGCACATGAGCGGATTGCATTTGCTCTCAAGTTCGTTCGCGCTCGCCATCGTAGGCCCGCAAGTCGAACGGCTTTACGGCTCAGCGCGCTTTCTCGTGATTTATGTGCTGGCGGGTTTGGGCGGTGTGGTGGGCAGTCTCTTGAGTCATCAACTGCGCGGGCAAATGGACGAACTCGCCATCGGCCCTTCTGGCGCAACGTTCGGTTTGTTTGGCGTACTCGCCGTGTTCGGCTTGAAGTACCGCAAAGAACTGCCTGAGTCTTTTCGCCAATCGTTTCTCGTGGCGGTGCTGCCGGCCATTTTGGTGAACCTCTTTATCGGCTTCACCGTGCCTTACGTTGACAACGCCGTGACCATTGGCGGATTGCTGGCAGGCATCGCGTTGACGTTGTTGATTCCTTATCTTCCCTCGGGCCGCGAACGTTCGGCGCGTTTCAATCTCGGCTTATTGACGGCTTGCGCATTGGTGATGCTCTACTGCTTCGGACGTGCGTATTTCGCCAACGCACGCCCCAAGCCACCAATTCAACAAGCTCAACTAAGCCCCCAACTGAGCCCCCAACTGAGCCGTTAAAAACATTGCTCACATCTTGTAATCGCTGATGTCGCCCAGTTCTTCCGGCCATTCGACTTCTTCGTCTTCGAGAGCTTCGTTTTCCTCTGCCTCAGTTTGATTGCTGCGCGAAGCCAGAATCACTTCTTCCCTGACAAAGATCGGACAATCAGCCCGCAAGGCCAACGCAATCGCATCGCTGGGGCGCGCGTCGAGCAAAACCGTTTTGCCGTCGAGCGTGACTTCGATCAGCGCGTAAAAAGTATTCTCGCGCAATTCGGTCACGATGACGCGCGAGATGATGCCGCCCATTTGCGCAATGACGTTGCGAATCAGGTCGTGCGTCATCGGACGTTGCGGCGCAATCTTTTCGATTTCCGAAGCGATAGCGTTAGCTTCAAAAGGGCCTACCCAAATCGGCAGCATCGAATCGGTGTCGAGGTCTTTTAACAACACAATCGGCGAGTTGGTGGTCGGATCCATCAACAAGCCGCGAATTTTCATTTCCCGTTCCATAGTGTTCGTAAATCTTTCTGGTGGATGACAGCGCAATTAAAAGCGCCAATGTATTAACGATGCGTCATAGTTGCCTATTTCACGACGCGCTTCAACTCAAAGCGGTGAATACTATGCGGTGACAAAGACACTATGCCTTTGATAGATAAAATTCAGGAATGTCGAGATAGGCGTATGGTAAACGCCCGTCGTCACAAAATCGAAACGCGGTTCGCTTGCTGCGACCTGCCGTGGAATGACAAACTCCCCCCGCTTCGCGCGGTGGGAATAAAACATTCACCCGCGCAGATACACCATTGAGGTAACTATGAAACAATTTCTTTTCGCACTCGCATTCGTCACGCTGGCGACCACCATCGCCTGTGCCTTTCAAAACAATACGCCTGAAGTTCCGCCCATCCGCAATTACACCAAAGTGAACGCGGACTTTTGCACCGCCGGTCAACCGCGTCCTGAACATTTCGCCAAGCTCAAAGCCGAAGGCATCAAGACCATTTTGAACTTGCGTCCGCCCACCGAACATCGTTCGGCGGAAGAAGAAGAAGCGGTCAAACAAGCGGGGATGAAATATCTCAACATTCCAGTCGTTTACGGCACACCCAACGAAGCGCAGGTCGCCGAGTTTTTGAAATTCACCGACGACAAAAACAATCGCCCGGTCTTCATCCATTGCGCCGCCGCCATTCGCGCCGGAGCGTTTTTCATGATTCGCCGCGTATTGCGCGACGGCTTACCGCTTGATAAAGCTGAAGCCGAAGCCACCAAACTCGGCTTGGTGAACGCGCCGCATTGGACGGAGTTCGTGCATTCATACATCGCAAAAAACCAACCCAAGAAAGCAGAAGGAGCAAAGAAAAAAATGAAAGAGATTGCTACGTTAGGCGGCGGCTGTTTCTGGTGCGTCGAAGCTGTTTATAAAGAATTGCGTGGCGTAGACAAAGTCGTCTCAGGTTACTCAGGTGGCCACGTCGTCAACCCTAATTACAAACAAGTCACAATGGGCGACACCGGTCACGCCGAAGTTATTCAAGTGCATTTCGATCCGGCGGTGATTACCTTCAAAGAATTGCTCGAAGTGTTTTTCACCGTTCACGACCCGACGACACTCAACCGCCAGGGAGCTGACGTAGGCACGCAATATCGTTCGGCGATTTACTTCCAATCCGACGAACAGAAAGCGACCTCCGCCGAAGTCATCCAGCAAATCAACGAAGCCAAAATCTGGAACAACCCCATCGTGACGGAAGTCACGCGCCTTGAGAAGTTTTATCAAGCTGAAGACTACCACCAGAATTATTTTGAACTGAATCCAGAGCAAGGTTATTGCCGCGTCGTCATTGCGCCCAAAGTCACCAAGTTCCGCAAGATGTTTCTGAGCAAACTCAAAAAGGCTCCGGCAGCGCATTGATTCCTTGATGTGAATAGGGCTCCCGCAAAAAACCAATAGCCATAACCTCCGGCTCGCACGTATAGTGCGCCCGCCTGAAGTTATGGCTATCGTTTTTTGTGACAAGGAGTTTTGAGCCGTATGAATTTCGAATTGAACGACGAACAGTTGCAGGTGAAACGCACGGTGCGCGAGTTTGCCGAAGCCGAAATCAAGCCGCACGTGATGGAATGGGACGAAGCGCAGCACTTCCCCAAAGAGTTATTCTCCAAACTCGGCGCGTTGGGACTGACAGGCGTTATCTTTCCTGAGCAGTACGGCGGCGCGGGCATGGGCTATGTCGAATACGTCACCGTCATCGAAGAACTCGCCCGCGTAGACGGTTCCATCGGCCTTTCTATCGCCGCACACAATTCGCTTTGCACGAATCACCTTTATCAATACGGCAATAAAACGCAGCGCGAGAAATACGTCACGCCGCTGGCAAAGGGCGAAAAGCTGGGTTGCTGGGCGCTGACCGAACCGAGTTCCGGCTCTGATGCGTCAGGCATGAAAACAATGGCGACGCCGCGCGACGGCGGCTGGGTTATCAACGGCGCGAAAAATTTCATCACGCACGGCATCTCCGCCGACACCGCCGTCGTACTCGCCATCACCAACCGCGAAATGCGTTCGCGCGGCATCTCGGCTTTCATCGTCGAACGCGGCACGCCCGGTTTCATCGCAGGCAAGAAAGAAAACAAACTGGGTGTGCGGGCTTCTGAAACGGCTTCGCTGGTTTTTGAAGACTGCTGGATTCCGCAAGAAAACCTGCTGGGCGAACTAGGACGCGGCTTCGTCAACGCGATGCAGATTTTGGATGGCGGACGTATTTCGATTGCGGCACTCGCGTTAGGCATCGCGCAAGGCGCTTATGAATCGGCGCTGCATTACGCGCAGGAGCGCAAGCAGTTCGGACAAGCGATCTTCGATTTTCAAGGGATTCAATTCAAGCTGGCTGATATGGCTACGCAAATTGATGCGGCGCGGTTGCTGACGTTGCGCGCGGCGTGGATGAAAGATAACAAACGGCCTACGACCAAAGAGTCGGCGATGGCGAAACTTTACGCCTCAGAAATCGCCGTCAAAGTCGCCGAAGAAGCCATTCAAATTCACGGCGGCTACGGTTTCACCAAAGACTA
>JAYSVR010000162.1:0-6846 GCA_043718445.1 Acidobacteriota bacterium
CAATCAAAGTGCGAGGCTCCTTACTGCGTTTTTGTTGGTGTTGAATGAGGCGCGATTATAAAAGGCAAGCCCCGCGTGTCAACGCGCGGAACTTATGGCGGCGCGCAACGTGCAAGCGCGCGGCGCAGCGTTCGTTCAAGCCGCGCCCCCACGATCAAACCAGCTACCAAACCTGAAGGAGAACCCTTATGCAACGTCGTTTCTTGATGTTCATCACCATCGTATTGATCGGACTGGCTGCGCTGACCGCAGGCACCATCGCCCAACGCAACAGCAAACTCGATGCGCCTGCCCCTGAAATCGCCGATCAGTGGGAATACTTGATCGTCAGCGGAGGCAGTACGAATCTTTCAAGCGGCAGCCTTGCACGCAAACAACCGGACGGTTCTTTCGCGCAGGAAGCCGTCGCGTTGCAGGCCAATTTCGACAAGCTGGGAGCGAAAGGCTGGGAACTGGTCTCAGTGTCAGGCGATCCGGCAGGTCCCAGAACGGCGGCGGTGTATTACTTCAAAAGGCTGAAACGCTGAAAATTTATTCTGAACCTCGTTTGCCAACGCGGCGTACATTGGCGCGTGACGGGCTGGAGCGAACCAATTCGTGGTATCGCTCGCCGGTCAAACCACTTATACAGGAGTCAACACTATGTCAGATTTTGTGAGCAACGTCGTCGCGGTTATTCTGGGCATTCTCGCCGTCACCATCGGCCTCAAGGTCATTTTCTTTGTGCTGGGCTTTTTCGGTATCTTCATTGGCCTGGCTGCGCTGGTCATCAAGCTGGCGATTTTCGGCGGATTGCTTTATCTGGCTTGGCTGTTCATCAGCAAACTGATCGGACATCGCCGTCACGACACGCTATAAAAGTTTTTTGCGCTGTTCATCTGTGAGTCCTCCAGGTTTCTAATGGCAAGTTGGAACTGCTTATCGAGTCGTTGCGCGTGACATGAAGCTCACGGCTTCCGTTCCGTTCATCGGGTACGCGCAACGGCTCGCTTCTTTTTTTCAGCCCACCACAATTTTTTTCAATTCACTAAAACGATCAATCAGATAATCGGCTCCGGCTTCGGCGAGTTCGGCTTTGCCGCGAAAGCCGTTGGTATATCCGACTGTCGCTACACCCGCGTTGCGTCCGGCGGCGATGTCTACCCAGGTGTCGCCGATCATCAGGCAATCGTTGAGTGCAACTTCGCAGCGTACCGCCGCCGTTTCGAGCATCAGCGGATCAGGCTTGCGCGTCGCCAAACTATCGCCGCCCAATACGACTTTGAAATGCGGCAACAGGTTCAAGCCTTCGAGCAGCGGCAACGTGAAGCCATACGGTTTATTGGTCACGACGGCTTTGGGCAGGTGCGCGAAATGTTCGAGCGTCTCGACGACTTCGGGATAAATCACCGTTTCGTCAATCAGGTGTGCGTGATATTGCCGCTGATAAACCGTGAGCGCCGCGTCAATATCGGCTTCGCTGGCTGGCATCTGGCGTATCTCGTTGAGCGCGCGTCCGAGCAGCAGGCGTACGCCTTCGCCGATAAAGCCGTGAATGGTTGCGGCAGGCAGCGTCGCCTCACCAAGTTCTTGCAAGGTGTAATTGACAGAGTTCGTGATGTCGGCGCGCGAATCAACGAGCGTGCCGTCGAGGTCGAAAAGCAGTGCTTTGAATTTCATTGAGATGGGTTGCGTTTGGGAATCTGAAGTAAGCCGCATACTATAACCGCACCGCTGGTTTACCAACTTCTTCAACAAATAAAGCAGGAAACATGCATCCCGATTCGTCGCCCAAACACACCAATCATCTCATTAACGAAACCAGCCCTTACCTTTTGCAGCACGCGCACAACCCCGTGGATTGGTATCCGTGGGGCGAAGCGGCTTTCGCCAAAGCCAGAGCCGAAGACAAGCCGATTCATCTGAGCATCGGTTATTCAGCCTGCCACTGGTGTCACGTAATGGCCCATGAATGTTTTGAAAACGAAGCCATCGCACAACTGATGAACGACCATTTCATCAGCATCAAAGTTGACCGCGAAGAGCGTCCTGATCTCGACACGATTTATATGAATGCCGTGCAGATGATGACGGGGCATGGCGGTTGGCCGATGACGGTTTTTCTGACACCCGCAGGCGTGCCGTTTTATGGTGGGACTTATTTCCCTCCGGCGGATCGTTACAACCTGCCGGGCTTCCCGCGCATATTGATTTCGCTGGCGGAGGCTTACCGCGAGAAACGCGCCGATGTAGCCGAAAGCGCCAGCAGCCTGCTCACCGCGCTCAATCAAACTAACGAAGTCGCGCGTGACGAAAGCGGATTCACGACGGCGGCGCTGGATATGGCTGCGCAAAAGCTGATGCGCAATTTCGATCCGGTACATGGCGGATTCGGACGCGCGCCGAAATTCCCTCCTTCGATGACGATGACGTTTTTGCTGCGGCAATACGCGCGAACGAAAGACAGCGGCTTGCTCGCCGCCATCGAACTCACTTTGGACAAGATGGCGTGCGGCGGAATGTATGACCAACTGGGCGGCGGCTTTCATCGCTATTCCGTAGACGAACGCTGGCTCGCGCCGCATTTCGAGAAAATGCTTTATGACAACGCGCTGCTCGCGCGGCTCTATCTCGACGCCTGGCTCGTGACGAATAAACCCTTTTATCGCCAGACGGTCGAAGAGATTCTTGATTACGTGCGCCGCGAAATGACCGATGCCAACGGCGGTTTTTATTCGACGCAAGACGCTGACAGCGAAGGCGAAGAAGGGAAGTTCTTTGTCTGGACTCCGGCTGAGATCACGGCTTTGTTAGGCGAAGAAGACGCGAAGTTATTTTGCGCTTTCTTCGATGTGACCGAAGCGGGCAATTTTGAGGAACAAAACATCCTGCACGTTGACGACGATTTCGAGACCGTAGCCGAACGATTGCAAGTCGCGCCTAAACGTATGCAACAGGCGCTGATGCGAGGCCGCGAGGTTCTTTTTCACGAACGCGAAAAACGCATTAAGCCTTACCGCGACGAAAAGATGCTGACGGCTTGGAACGGCCTGATGATGCGCAGCTTCGCCGAAGCCGCGCAGGTGTTGGGCCGGGCCGATTACCTTGAAGTCGCGCGACGCAATGCCGAATTCGTGTTGGCGAACTTGCGCAAAGACGGTCGCCTGCTGCGTACGCACAGAGACGGCGCGAGCAAGCTCAACGCTTATCTCGAAGATTACGCTTATCTCGCCGACGGCTTGCTGGCGTTGTATGAAGCTACGTTTGACGTGCGCTGGTTTAACGAGGCGCGGCAACTGGCCGACACGATGATTGCGCAATTTTGGGATGAGCAGGACGGCGGATTCTTTTTCACCAGCCACGATCACGAAACGCTCATCAGCCGCACGAAAGATTTTTATGACAACGCTACGCCTTCGGGGAATTCCGTCGCGGCACACGTGCTGTTGCGCTTGAACCTGTTCACCGGCGAAGCGCGTTACCGCGAATTGGCCGACACGATTTTTGCGTTGATGAAAAACATGCTCGACCGCGCGCCGAGCGGTTTCGGACATTTGCTGTGCGCGTTGGATATGGCAATTAGCACGCCTTACGAGATCGCCATCGTAGGCCAGCCGGAAGATGAAGTTACGGCAGAGTTGCTGACGACCATCTCTCAACGCTACTTGCCCAACAAGGTCGTAGCCTTTGCGGCCCCCCACGACACGGTCGCCTTTGCCGCCATTCCTTTACTGGCAGGACGCACTACCCACGAAGGCCAAGTGCAGGCATATGTCTGTCAGAATTTCACTTGCGCGGCTCCGGTCAGGGATGTGGCGGCCTTGCAAGCGTTGCTGAATGCGTAAATCACGTGCCGCAACCGTGTAAAATTGACAGCCTTCAGAGGCAACTATATGATCCGACTTCATTTTCAGGCTGCTAAACCATAGTCACTCCCCCTTATTTTCATCCGCGTAACTAAGAGCTAGCTGCGGGGAGCTAGCTGCGGGGAGCTAGCTGCGGGGTTGCGCTAATTTTTTATTCGGTGTGACTGAGATACAAAGATTGACCATGCCAACACTAGGCCAGGAATTAAAGCGGTTGCGCGAAGGTCGCGGAATTTCGCTTCATCAAATTTCGGACTCCACGCACATCGGCGTACGCTTTCTGCAATCCATCGAGAGTGACACCTACGACATCTTGCCGGGCGGGATTTTTAACCGCGCTTTCGTCCGCAAGTTCGCCGCCAAGGTCGGGATGGACGAAGAAGAGGCCCTTTCCCTTTACGAAAAACAGATCGTGGAATCAGGCGGCGAAGAAGGCCCACGCAATAATTATTTGCGCGCCGAAGAGTTCGAGGAAAGAAAAACCAGCTTCAATTGGTTGGGTACTGCGATTTTGTTAGCGGTGTTGGGCGCAGGGCTATATGCGGCGACGACGTTTTTCAAGAAACAAAGTGCACCGCCTGAACCTAATCCATTGATTGCTCAGACTTCTCCTACGGCAGAACCGACTGCGACGGCTACGCCTGATGCGAATGCCAGTCCGGCGGTTTCACCGAGTCCCGGCGCTTCGCCTGCTGCCAGCCCTGACGCTTCGCCCGCGATGACGCCGCCGCCCGGCGGAATGCTGGTGCGGCTCGAAGCACTCAGCGGCGAATGCTGGGTGAGTGTCAAACCGGATGGTTTGGGTACTCGGCAGCAACTTATCAAGGCGGGCGAACCGTTTGAATTTACCGCCAACGAGAAAATGTTTTTCTTCAGCATGGGCAATTACCCTGCGCTGAACATCAAGATCAATGGCCGTACGGTCAACCCTGATAAGCTCGCGCCCAAACGCCGTGGCGTAGTCGTCCAAAATGTACTCATCACGAAAGACAATTATCAAACGTTGCTCAACTAGGCACTGCTCAATTAGCGCGCGTGATTACGCGGCGCATCGCAGGCCGTTCGCGCGGCTCATCGCTTGCGCCTGTTCGCCTAAACCTGAACCGACAACTTGAATCCGCACAAACCGCGCAGCCGAAAACCTGCGCGGTTTTTTGTATCTGAAAACCCACAACCGACAACCAAGCCCACAACTAAGTTATGCTGACTGAAAACCTGATTGAAGCACTGACCTTCGACGACGTATTGCTGATGCCCGCCTATTCCGACGTGTTGCCGACCGAAGTCGAAACGGCGACGCGCGCGACGCGCAACATCCCGCTCAACATTCCGTTGCTGAGTTCGGCGATGGACACTGTCACTGAAGCGCCGATGGCGATTGCCATTGCGCAACAGGGCGGCATCGGCGTGATTCATAAAAATCTTTCGATTCAGCAACAACGCGACGAAGTGGATAAGGTCAAACGTTCTGAATCCGGCATGATCGTTGACCCCGTGACGATGACGGCTGACCGCAAGATACGCGATGCCGTCGCCGTGATGGAGCGTTTCAAAATCTCTGGCGTACCCATTGTCGAAGCTGACGGCAAACTCGTAGGCATCTTGACCAACCGCGACTTGCGCTTTGAGACGCGGCTTGATTTGCCCATCGGCGAAGCGATGACCAAAGACAATCTCATCACCGTGGCAGTGGGAACCACGCTGCGCGAAGCCGAAGGCATCTTGCAACGCCACCGCGTCGAAAAGCTGTTGGTCGTGGATGACAACTATCGCCTCAAAGGACTCATCACGGTTAAGGACATTCAAAAAGCAATTCGCTATCCGCTGGCAGCCAAAGATGATTTGGGACGTTTGCGCTGCGCGGCGGCGATTGGAGCCACCGGCGATTATCTCGAACGCGCGGAAGAACTCGTCAAAGCCCGCGTAGACTTGATCGCCATAGACACCGCCCACGGCCACAGCAGCCGCGTTATCGAAGCCGTCAAAGCTGTTAAACGCAAGTTTCCCGAACTTGATTTGATTGCGGGCAATGTGGCTACAGCAGAAGGTACGAAGGCGTTAATTCAAGCGGGAGCAGATGCTGTCAAAGTTGGTATAGGCCCTGGTTCGATTTGCACCACGCGCGTCGTGAGCGGCGCGGGCGTGCCGCAAATTACCGCGATTTCAGAAGCCGTCAAAGGCGCAGCCGGTTCGGGCGTACCGATCATTTCTGACGGCGGGATCAAGTATTCCGGCGACATCACCAAAGCCATTGCGGCGGGCGCTGATTGCGTGATGATCGGTTCGTTGTTGGCGGGTACGGATGAATCGCCCGGCGAAATCATTTTGTATCAAGGCCGCAATTTCAAAGCCTATCGCGGCATGGGTTCGATTGGCGCAATGCGCGAAGGCAGCAAGGATCGTTATGGCCAGCACGATGTCGAAGCCGAAAGCAAACTCGTACCCGAAGGCATCGAAGGCCGCGTCACCTACAAAGGTTCGCTGGGTGCGTTGGCGAGTCAGTTGGTCGGCGGCTTGCGTGCGGGGATGGGTTACACCGGCTGCCGCAGCATTGCCGAACTGCAACAACAAGCGCGCTTCATCAAGATTACGGCGGCAAGTTTGAAAGAGTCGCACGTTCACGATGTCATCATTACCAAAGAAGCGCCGAACTATCGCGTCGAATAAGGAGTTCATCGAATGAAAAAACAATTTGGGTATGTGCTGCTGTGCCTGTGTGTCTTGCTGACAGGCTTGTCGTTCGCGCAAGCCGTTAAGCGCGACCATTTGACCGACAAAGAAGTAGACCTGATCCGTGAGTGGCAAGAGATAGACAAGCGCATAGAGATTTTCGTCAAAGCCGCTGATCGTCGCTTGCTGTTGCTGCAAAATCCCGAAGCCGTGCAAACCAAGAAGGAAGAAGAAAACTGGGGGCCGCTGCCGAAGGGAACCAAGCTCGAATTGCTCACCGATTACAAGCGGCTGCTCGAAGAATCTATGGAAAAGCTCGAAGACGCTTATG
>JAYSVR010000163.1:0-23127 GCA_043718445.1 Acidobacteriota bacterium
CGTTCCAGAAAAACTGATAGATCAGCGCGGCGGCTTCGTGAAAGCGGTATTCGCCGAGCGCGTCGTTGGCGTCGAGCGCGACTTGATTCAAGCGGCTCAAAATCCAGCGGTCGGCGAGTTCGGGCGGCGCGAGTTCGGTTTCCCATTCGATGGGTTCTCCGCTTTCGAGAATGTCGTCGCAGTTCATCAAGACGAACCGCGTCGCGTTCCAAATCTTGTTGGCGAAATTGCGCGCCGATTCGAGTTTGGATTCCTGCAAGGCCAGCGTGAGTCCCGCCGTCGAAGCCGATGTCAGCGCAAAGCGCGCCGCGTCAGTGCCGTATTTGTCGAAGACTTCGAGCGGGTCAATCACGTTGCCCTTGCTCTTCGACATTTTCTGGCCGGACGGGTCGAGTACCAGCGCGTTGATATAAACCGTTTTGAACGGCACCTGGCCCATGAATTTCAAGCCCATCATCATCATTCGCGCGACCCAGAAAAAGATGATGTCGAAACCCGTCACCAGCACCGCCGTCGGATAGAACTGTCGCAAGTCTTCGGTCTCTTTCGGCCAACCAAGTGTAGAAAACGGCCAAAGCTGCGATGAAAACCACGTATCCAAAACATCTGTGTCAGGCGTGAGTTCAACCGTGTCGTCCTTGCCTTGCGCGGCGAGTCGGGCGCGGGCTTCGACTTCTGCGCGTGCCACGATGATTTCGCCGTCGGGCGTATACCAGGCGGGAATCGAATGCCCCCACCACAGTTGCCGCGAGATGCACCAGTCCTGAATGTTTTCGAGCCAGTTGAAATAAATCTTGGCTGAACTTTCCGGTACGAATTTAGTTTTGCCTTCGCGCACGGCAGCCATCGCGGGTTGCGCGAGTTCGGTCATCTTCAAAAACCACTGCGTCGAAATCAGCGGCTCGACGACCTTACCGCTGCGCGAACAGTGGCCTACGTTGTGGGTGTAATCTTCGGTCTTGAGTACCAATCCCAACGCATCAAGATCGGCGATGACCTGTTTGCGCGCGGCTTCGCGTGAAAGGCCGCGATATTTTTCGGGCGCGGCGTCAGTGATTTTCGCGGTCTTGCCGATGACTTGAATGAATTCGAGTGAGTGCCGTTTGCCCATCGCAAAATCGTTCGGGTCGTGCGCGGGAGTGACTTTGACAAAGCCCGTGCCGAAACCTTTTTCGACGACTTCGTCTTGAACGAAAGGCAGCGCGCGTCCGACTAAAGGCAGGATGGTTTGTTTGCCGATGACAGATTTATAACGTTCGTCTTCGGGGTTAAAGGCTACGCCCGAATCGCCTAACATTGTCTCAGGCCGCGTAGTCGCTATGACAATAAAGTCGCCCGCTTCGGTTGAGAGCAAACCAGTTTTGGCTTCGCCTTCATTGGCTGCTGCATAAGCTTCTGCCAAGCCTTCGACCCGTTCAGTTACGGCTTTGCCGATGGGGTAAGCGATGTACCAAAGATTGCCTTTGACCGATTTCATTTCGACTTCGAGGTCAGAGATGGCGGTCTGCAAGCCGGGCGACCAGTTCACCATGTATTCGCCGCGATAGATCAGCCCTTCGTCATAGAGCCGCACGAAGACTTCTTTGACTGCGTTCGATAGGCCGTCATCCATCGTGAAGCGTTCGCGCGTCCAATCAACTGAATCGCCTACGATGCGCATCTGCTTTTGAATCGTGCCGCCGGAATGTTCCTTCCAAGCCCAGACGCGCTCGACGAACTTTTCGCGTCCGAGGTCGTGGCGCGTGATGCCTTCTTTATCCAACTGGCGCTCGACCACCATTTGCGTAGCGATGCCAGCGTGATCGGTGCCGGGCAACCACAACACACGGTCGCCCGCCATCCGCCGCCAGCGCGCAAGTACGTCTTGCAGCGTGTGATTCAACGCATGCCCCATGTGAAGATAGCCCGTCACATTGGGCGGAGGAATGACTATTGAAAAGACGGGAGCGTCTTCGTTCGTATTGATTTCAGGGGTGAAATAGCGGCGCTCTTCCCACCAGGGATACCAGCGGCCTTCGCAATCTTTGGGTTCGTAAGTCTTGGGGATTTCCATAAATGCTTCTGTATCTTTGGTGTAATTGGGGGCTGTATGAGGTAAGCCGCAGTATCGCCAATCACGTGAGAACTGACAACCGCCTTATGCTGCGTCTCTACGTCTAGTTTAACTTCAACAGCCAGATGTCGGCATCGCTGCTGATCTCGGTGAAATAAAGCCGCCGGTTGTCGCGCGAGAGTGCGTGGCTGCCGATCTGATTGGGCTGTTTGAGTGAATAAATCTGCCGGTGTTTCCCACCCAGACGATCAAGCAGGTAGATGCTGGTTCCATCTCTAAACATTAACCGCCGATTGTCGTTCAGCCAGGCGGGATAGCCTCCTAAATCGGTGAGCCGCTCATAGCGCTGTTGCGCCAGCGAATAAATGACAATCCCGCGCCGTTGCTGTTCCGGCATGGGCGGCTGCCAGCCTGCCAGATGTTTGCTATCGGGCGACCATTCCCAGGGCAGAAAACCCAGCACAGGTTGACCCGGCAACATTTGCGGCGTTTGCTCAGCGCCGGGACGGTCGGCGTCAATGATGAAAGAATTGACGTTGCGTATTTGATAAAGCAGCTTGCGGCCGTCGGGCGACCAGACTGGCGCGATCACTTCTTTGCCTGGCTCGTGCGTCATTTGCGCCAGCCCGGAGCCGTCGGGCCGCACTTTCCAGATTTCATACTTTCCGCCGCGATCAGAAATAAAAGCGATCCAGCGGCCATCGGGCGACCAGCGCGGCATGATGTCTTGAGCGGCGTCATCGGTCAGCCGTTGCAAGGGCGCGCCCGTGAGGCTGGCCGTAAAAAGGTCTTGCTGCGGTTCGCCGCGCGCCAGATAAACAAAGCTTTTTTCATCGGGCGCGAGCGAAAACAGCGCATAGCGTTTCAACCCTTGCGTCAGTGGCGTAGCCGCGCCGCTCGTCTGGCCCTTGACCGGATCGAAGGCGATTTGCCAGAGGTTTTCGCTGCGGGTGTTTTGGCCGTAAACCAGCGCGCTGCCGTTGCGGGCAAAGTTGACGTATTGGCAGTTATCTGACGGCAGAGTCGCCGGTTCGGGCGCGCCACTTAACAGTCCCGTGCTTTCGTCAATCGTCACGCGCCAAAGATTCATCTCGCCGCCGCGATTGCTGAGAAAGTAAAGCTGCTCGCCAGTGGGCGACCAGACCGGATTCCAGTCAATGAATGCGTCGTCCGTCACGGGCGTGGGCGCGCCGCCGCTGGCCGCAACCGTCCAGATGTCGCGGTGTCCGCCGTTTTGTTCGCCCCAGAACGCCAGCCGTTGACCGTGCGGCGACCAGTTGGGTTGCACGGCGTCGTGTTCGGTAATCACGCGCCGTTCGCGCGTGTTGACGTTGATTGCCCACAAGCGGCTGGCGCTTGGGAAAGTGTTGCGTCCTTCGTAATCCCAAATGTTGTCGTCGGCCAGCGCCAGTTCGCGCCCGTCAGGCGACCAGGCCGGATTGAATCCGGTGTTGGTGAGTTGCGTAACCTGGCTGCCGTCGCTTTGCATCACGAAGATGCCGCCGTCATTGCGCGAAGAGCGAAACGCGATGCGCGCGCCATCAGGCGAAAACGCAGGTTGAAAATCAGCACTTGGCGTGCCTTCGGTCAGGTTCTTCGCGGTGCGTGCGCCGACGGCCTGACGATAAATATCCAAATCGCCCTGCTGTTGATTGTGCCCCGCGTAAACCACGCTTTGTCCGTCGGGGGCGAGGCTGGGGAAAAGCTCTTGTCCGGGCAGGTCGGTGAGTTTTTGTGCAGCGGCGGCATTGAACGTCAAAAGCGCCGCTGACGAGGCGCGCAACGTTCGCCACAGCCAAGCCGACGCGGCGATCAACAAGCCCGCAGCCACCAAAGCGGCAGCGTGCTTGCGCCATTTGGGGGCAGGCGCGGTCTGTAACGACAGTTCAACCGTTTCAAGCGCGTCGCGCAATGCTGCTGCGCTTTGATAACGCTGTTCGCGTTCCGGCGCGAGCGCGCGCGACACAATGCGCGTCAAGGCTGGCGGTAGGCTCTGCAAAGTCGGTACACCGTGATTGGGCCGTGCGCCGGTCAGCAATTCGTGAAGCACTACGCCCAAACTGTAAAGGTCAGTGCGCGCGTCCAACTCTTCGTGACGCGCCTGTTCGGGCGAAAGATAAGCCAGCGTACCCATTAAGATTCGCGGATCAGTGGCAGTTGTCAGTGCGCCGCTCGCGCGTCGAACGAGCTTGCCGGTTTCGCGTTCGGTCAATTTGGCGAGACCGAAATCGAGTACCTTGACCAGACCGTCAGGGCGAATCATTACGTTCTCAGGTTTGATGTCGCGGTGAATGATGCCAGCGGCGTGCGCGGCGGCAAGAGCTTCGGTAATTTGCGTGGCGAAATTGAGCGCGGTTTTGATCGGCAAAGCGCCGTTGGCGAGTTGCGCGCGCAGCGTCGTGCCTTCGATGAATTCCGTGGCGATAAAGTGCGCGCCGTCGGCTTCGCCGATGTCGTGTACGGTGATGATATTCGGATGATTCAACGCGCTGGCGGCGCGGGCTTCGGCCTCAAAGCGGCGCACGAATTGCGCGTCGTTGAGCAAGTGCGGCGACAACAACTTGAGCGCGACCGGGCGTTGCAAGCGCGTATCCATCGCCAGATAAACTTCGCCCATCCCGCCTTTCCCCAACCACGAAACGATTTCGTAATGCGCCAGCCGTTCTCCCTGCGCCAAACGCGGCGCATCTTTTGCTAACCCCAAACTTTCTGCCAACGGCGCGGCTAAAAAATCGCCTGCTGCGTCATATGACACCAACAACTTTTCGACTTCGGCGCGCAACGCCTGATTGTCTTCATTGTCGGGGCAAGCCTGTTGCAGCCACGCCGCGCGTTCGTTCGAAGGGCGTTCGAGCGCGGCTTGAAACAAGGTTTCGATTTGTTGCCAGCGTTCAGGCGTCATGCGAAAAGTGAAAAGCTCAGAAAGTGAAAAGTGAATAGTGAAAAATGCGAGAAGCAAAACAACTGGTTCCTCCCTTCACTTTTCACTTTCTGAGAGTTGTTGATAGAGCCAGGCTTTCGCCATGTTCCAGTCGCGCATCACGGTTTGGGGCGAGACCTCTAACACTTGCGCGGTTTCTTCGACGCTCAAGCCGCCGAAATAGCGCAACTCGACGACACGGCTTTTGCGTTCGTCGAACGCGGCGAGGGCTGCCAGCGCATCATCAAGCGCGACGATTTCGGCAGCGCGTTCCTGCCCGTAATTCAAGGCCGCATCCAGCGAGAGTTTGACCACATCGCCACCGCGTTTGTCACGATGCTTGGCCTTGGCGTGGTCAACCAGAATGCGCCGCATCATCTGCGCCGCGACGCCGAAAAAGTGCGCGCGGTTTTGCCATTCGACCTGCGTCTGATCAATCAACCGCAAGTAAGCTTCATTAACCAGCGCCGTCGGTTGCAGCGTATGGCCTATGTTTTCGTGCCGTAAGTGACGCTCCGCCATCCGATGCAATTCCTGATAAACCGCTGGAATCAAGGTTTCGAGCGCAGCCGCATCGCCTGCGCGCCAGGCGAGCAGTTGTCCGGTGATTTCATTAGGTGGAGCGTTTTCCATGTGCTGAAAAGTTTTTTTTGAGGGATGAGAGTTTTTACGCCGGTTTGTCGCGTTATTCAACGACCGTACTTAAAAGCGGCAAAGGAGCGAGGCATGAAAACAAATCTGCAAACAGTGAATTTGGAAGAACTTGGGCGCGTCACGGTGTTGCGCGGCTTGGCTGAGAGCGACTTGCAACAACTGGGCGAGCAATTGCACGTCAAGGTCTTTCCCGCGAATACGCCGCTGATGGCGGCTGAACAACCGGGCGAGACGGTGTATTTCATCGCCAGCGGCGCGGTTAAAGTACACGCCGAGCAAAACGACGGACGCGACGTGTTGATCGCCATCCTCGGCCCCGGCGAGATCGTAGGCGAGATGAGCGCGTTCGGTACGAGCCAGCGTTCGGCCAGCGTGCATACGTTAGAAGCGGCCAAACTTTATTGGACTGATCGCGCTATGTTTCAACGCTGGCTGAAAACGATTCCGTTGCTTGCGTTCAACTTGGGCGAAATTCTCGCGGCCCGTTTGCGCCATGCGAACGAACAAATTCAAGCCCTCGCGGCGCTTGATACCGAAGGCCGCGTCGCGCGCCAATTGCTCAACTTCGCTGAAAGGTACGGCCAGCCGGGTTCAGAGCGCGATGTTTATATTCCGATACGCCTGACGCAAGGCGACATCGCTGCGTTGGTGGGCGCGACGCGCGAACACACCAACAAGATTCTCGTGTCTTACAAAGAGCGCGGTTACCTCTCGACCAATCAAAGCTATCATTTCACGTTGCACAATCCCCGCGCGTTGGCGCAACGCTGCTAGTGAGCGGTTGTCGGTTGTCGGTTGTCGGTTGTCGGTTACGAATTTTTGCTGATGGCTTACGACAACTGACAGCCGACAACTCACAACCAACAACTCATAGCCGACAACTCATAGCCGACAACCATAGCCGACAACTCACAACTCACAACCGACAACCGGCAACCGGCAACCGACAACCGGCAACCGACAACCGACAACCAACAACCGGCAACCGATTTTGCTGTGAACATTCTTGCACCTCGGCTGCAAGCAAGCTCGCTGCCGCTTTAGCAGGCTTCGGCTAAATTCCTTTTGTCAGAACAAACCAACGCGCGCGCCATTTGTTTGGCGAATTCGTCGCAACCGCAACGCGAAGCCGCACGACACACGGCGGCTTGGTTGAATAAATGTGTGTCTCAAAAAGGAGTTCGATCATGAAAAGTTACCCAATGAATTTGCTGAGTCTGGCGCTGGTGCTGTTGAGCCTCAACGTAGCGCCCGCGTTGGCGCAAGACGCCTACAAAATCTGGACGAGCGTCGCTTCGACCGGCACGGTGGATGAGAGCGACCAAAACGAAATCGCTTTCACGGGGCCGTTCGCTACGTTTAGCCCGGCGGCGTTGCCGCAAGCGAATGCCGTCATTCGTTATAACGTCACCGCCGTAGACGGTTTGTTCGTCGCGCCCGGCCCGCTGTGGTGGCCGAACCTGATCGTGAATTACCGCGACAACGGCCCCGATGCGCGAGTGCAGGTTTACTTGCGCGAATACGATTTTCTGACCGCACAAGTCGCGCCCTTCAAACAGATTTTGTTCGACAGCGATCTTTACGCCCAGAACAACAGCTACCAAACGCAGACGGTCGGCAATTGCGGCAACTTCGGTGTCTTCGATTTCGTGCCGAATAACCAGACCGTCCACGCCTATTTCATCGAAGTGTTTTTCTCGCGCAACAACACGAGCGGCATGCCGGGCTTGGGCGGATTGGGCCTGTCGCGTTACGGCGTATGTCTGGCGCAATGAGTTGACGATATTTTCCCACGCCTCTCGTTGAGCAATCGAGAGGCCATCTGATAACTGGTTCTCACTTTTTCGGAGGTCATTATGTTCATCAAAAAATCATCATCGCTTTATCAATTGTTGGGGGTGGTTGGGGCGCTTTGTTTCGTCTTGCTGAGTCTCATCGCGTTGCCCGCCCACGCGCGCGCCAGTGTCGAAGGCGTCGTGCGCCACGGCCTCACGGCGACGCAATTGCAAAACGATTTTATCGAAGGTTATGGCGAGCGCGGTTATCGCGCGGCACGCCTGACCGGCTATCGCGTAGGCAGCAACAGTACGCGCTTTATGACGCGCTGGGTGCCTGACAATCCGGCCACCGACTCACGGGTTCATTTCGACCGGACGCTCGCGCAATTCGATGCGCTCAATTTGGCTTACCGAAATCAGGATTTTTATCTGATAGACGTGAGCGCCTATAACACCGCATCAGGCGTGCGCTATGCGGGCATTTGGTACAAGAACAAGATCGCTGTGACGTGGGCTTCTTACCGCGACACGACCTATGACGGCATGCTGTTTTTGCACGCGACGCTCGAACCGCAGGGTTATAAGCTGCATCGCCTTGAGGGTTACGTCATTAACAACCAATCGCGTTTCATCTCGATTTGGTATCAGCAACCCAACCTTGCCAAACGCTGGCATTTCAAACTGAGCCAGGCCGACTTTCAAGCGAAGTTGCAGGAACATCGGGAAGACGGTTTCGCGTTGACCCACCTAGACGCGCACACGGTGAGCGGAGTGACGTGGTATTCAGGCGTGTGGCGTCAGCAAGGCAGCTTTCCCGCCGTACGCAGCAACCGCGACGGCATGACGTTCCAACGCTATTTCAATAATTATTGGGCTGAGGGTTACAGCATTGACAACTTTTATGTGGCCGAAACGGCGAATGGCATTCGTCACGGCGGCATCTGGTTTTTTGACGGCGTACCCGACATTACCGACGACTCGCCGCTCGCGTTGCGCTTGCGCAAAGCAGTGGACAGCGCTCCGGCCTTGGGCGGTGCGGCCATGCTCAACTTGACGACCGGCGAAGAGATTTCGATTCACGGCGATTCGACCTTCGCCATCGCCAGCACCAGCAAGATCGGCATTCTTTACGCCCTGATGAAAGATGCCGAGTCAGGCGATGTGCCGCTGGGCGAACTCATCAACTCCAACACTTCGACGGGCAGCAACGGATGCAGTTACCTGCAACCCAACACGAATTACACGGCGTTGAATTACGCGCGGTTCATGATTCGTTGCAGCAACAACTGGGCGACCAACGTACTTATCGCGCGCATCGGACGCGCCAAGATCAATCAACGGCTGGATGAGTTGGGATTGGATGTCACGCGCCTCAATCGTTATATGACCGGCGGGCCGAGTGATTATGGCAACGCCAGCGCCAGCGCCGACCGCGCCGCCGGGATCGAAAACCTTTCGACGCCGCGCGAAATGGTCAAGCTGTTGCGTCGCGTGTTGCAAGACAACGTGCTGAACAATGCTTCAGAAGGGATTTTCTGGGCTACGTTGAAAATGGACTCCGACAACGGCGTAGTGAACGGGAAGAATTACATCGCGGCGCAAGTGGCCTCGATGGGCTTCAACCCGCGCATCGAAACCTACAACAAACCCGGCGGATTGACCGGCGACAACGCACGCAACGTACGCGCCGATGCCGGACGCTTCACCTTCCCCGACGGAACCGAAGTGTTGCTGGCTGTTTTCATGGACTTCATTTCTGACAATCCCGATCAGGAATTGGACGCGGCGGCAGCCACTGTGACGCAAGCCGAACAGGCGATCAAAAACGTCGCCAAAGAAATCGCGCAGCAGTATTACCAGCCTTGATGAGAAAGGTCGGTAGTTGGAAAGCAAAAGAGCCGATAGCGAATTGCTATCGGCTCTTTTTCATGTGTCTGTATCCGGCAGCCCGAAGGCGGAGGTAATTATGTCGGTCAAGCAATCATCACCGCGTAACCGTGGCTTCACCTGAATCATTAAGGCGTGAGGTTGACGGTTTGCAACTTTTCGCCTTCGGTCATTTGCCAATACTGAACCGTTGTTATGTTGGCAGCTTGGCGCGGTTCGCCGTTGGGCATTTGCCAGAGTTTCGTACCGGTCTCGGCACTCATCAGTTGCGCACCGTTGGCGGTGAAACCCACCGCGCGCACTTCGCCCGCGTGGCCGTGGCGTTCAAAGCGTAACTCACCCGCCCCCGACCATACGCGCACCATTCCCGCTGAACTGCCGCTTGCCAGCCATTCACCATTGGGCGAAAACGCCACGGCGTAAGCAATCTCTTGCGACAACGTAATCGTCTTGCGCAACGTGCCTGCGGCTAAATCCCAGATCAGAATTTCTCCGGCCAGATTGGCGGCGGCGAGCGTCTTGCCGTCGGGCGTGAAAGTGAGAGCGACGACATCGGCGCGGCTGTTGAGCAAGGTCAAAGTATTTTTCCATTGGGTATTTTTCCACTTGCCGTCTTTTTGTTTTCGGTAAAGCTGAACCTTGTGATCGCCGCCGGCGCTGGCGAGCGTTTGACCGTCTGCCGCGAAGGTCAGCGCCAACACCCATGTCAGGTGGGCGTCGAAATGGGCGAGCGTCTCGCCGGTTTTGACATTCCACAATTTCACATCTGAATCAGCGCCGCCGCTGGCGAGGGTTTCGCCGTCGGGCGCAAAGGCCAGTGCGCTGACGGTTTTGTCGTGCGCTTTGAGCGTGAAATGCAAAGCGCCGGTGGGCACGTCCCAAAAGTTCAGCGTGGCGTCGTGTCCGCCCGTGACGGCCAGGTTTTGGGCGGGCGCGAAAGCCGCCGCCGTGAATTGATCGCTGTCGCCGAAAAACAATTGAATGCGTTTGGTCGAAGGCAAATCCCACAACGTCAACCAGCGGTCTTCGGTGACGACGGCGGCGGCACGATTGGCTCCCAGCGCCACCAGGCCGCGCGTTTTGAGCTGGCGGTCGAGCAGTTGTTTCCAATAAGACGACGCCGATTTCGGATAAGGCTGAAGCCGTTCAGCCGGTCGCGGAAAAGAAGAAGCGCCGAAACGACCTAAACCGAGCAACAAAAACGACAAGGCCAGCACCACGCCCAGCACGCGTTGGCCGATCAGAAACCAACGCGCGCGTCCGGTGACGGGCGGCGCATTCAACGAATTGAGATAGTTCGTCAGCGGCACGACGGGCGGCGCACTCGTCGCGTAAATCACGCGCGAAGCGGTTCCGTAAGAAGTCCCATAAGCCGTCCTAAAGGAACGATGCGCGGCGGCGGGCGTTTGGTAATAAGGACTCGGCGGCAACGACATCACAGTGGATTTGCGTACGGCCTTGCGCAAATGTTCGCCGCGTTGAATGGCGGCGGGCGAAGGGAACGGATCGCGTCCGTTGAGCAGTTGCGTGCGTTCGCACCACGGGCAGGCCGCCGAATGGTTGCGGTGAAGATGGTTGCCGTAACGATGTTGCGCGTTGCGGTGGCAAGTGACGAGCGACTGTTCTGCCGCGTGCAACGCATCGGCCCAGGCTTGCGCGGTCGGACGATATTGCGGTTGCGCATGTCCGGTGACGAAGGCTTGTTGAAAAAGCCGTTGCAAGGCGGGCGCGAGCGTCGTGAACGCGGGCGCAGTCAGCATCGGGCGATAGAGGCCAGCCGAACGCGCGGCGTCATAAGCGAAATGCCCCGCGCTAATGCGGGCTTCGAGCGGCGGCGGCTCACCGGCTCCGGCATAGACGCTCGAAAACGGATGCGTGCCTTCCATCAAAATCTGAAACAGCAAGACCGCAAGACCAAAGCGGTCGTGTTCGACGGTGCGATCAAAATCGGCGAAGCGCGTGTTGACGAGTTCGGGCGGCGTGAATTCGGGCTTGCCGACGGGGCAGCGAAAGACCGCGTCGCTGTGCGGGTCACGCACCTGAAAGGAATCGGTGTCAACGAGCGTGACCAGCGCGGTTTCTGAAACGAGTACGTTCGATTCGTTCACGTCGCCGATCACGTAACCGCGTTCGTGCAAACGGCTGACGGCGGCGGCGAGGTTGCGCGCGGTGCGATGCAAGTATTGATAAGTGAAAAGCGGCGCAGCCAAACGACGCGCGCGCGGATTATAAAAATCCATCAGCGGACGCATCGCGTGCAAACGCGGCATCAAGAAACCCGCGACCTGTTTGCCGTGATCGGGTTTGCGCAACAGTTCAACCGGCCAGACGATGGCGGCGCGCGTCGAATCCTCTTCTTTAGTGGGGGCATTAAACGGCGGATGCGCCAACATCAACGCCAGCTTGCGCGCGTATTCGTCTTTGGGTTCGTGATAGATTTTGGCGGCGAGCTGAGAGGCTTGCGGCAGCGCGTGAATCTGCGCTTCGCCCCCTGTGCCCAGCAAGGTTTGAGCGGAAAACGTAACCAGTGAGTTGGTGCTTTCGCGCCAGAGTTGCATAACGAACTCACACAGCGTGTCCTGTATCTTTCCTGCGCAAGCGCCACAACGAATACAACGCGATGAGCAAGATCAATACGCCCAGCACGCGGCTCGTGGTCGTGCCCCACACCGTCGTCAGCTTGACCACTGCGCCGTTGGCGCTCATACGAAACACGCGGGTGTAAGGCCCCAGGCCCAACGCGCCGAACGTTGCCCACGGCGTTTGCGCTAAATTTTCCAACACATAAACCTCGCCGCTTTGCACCGCTACGCCCGAAGGCGTCCACATCCAGGAGCTTTGCCAGATGGTTTCGACCCGATGGTTGGCGTGGTTGTCAGCATGAATTTTTCGGATGCAACGCGCCGCGAGATCGGCGACATAAATATTGCCGCGCTCGTCGGCGGCGAGACCCAACAGGCCGCCGGTCATCGGGTGCGGTTCGTTGCCCAACGGATTGCCGCCGATGGTCAGCACTTCCCCATCCAGCGTTACGCGGCGAATGGTGTCGTTGTCGCGCAGGTAAAGCATGCCGTCTGGGCCGAGCGTCATCGCTTCGAGAAAGCTGAAGCGCGCGACACTACGCACACCGTCGGCGTAACCGAGTGTTCCGCCTGCCAGCACACTCACTTCGCCAGCGGGTGTACGTTTCATCACGCGCGCAAGTTGATCGGTTTGCTCAACGTCATAAGTATTGCCTTGCGCATCGCGGCAAATGCCCAAGCCAGCGGGTACGTTGGCGGTAGGCAGCAAGGTTTCTTCAAACACATCATCCGAACGCGCGCGCCAACGTCCTGCCAACCAGCGTTGCGCCTTTGCGTCATACTCAACGGCTTCGCCATAAAGATAACCGTCCGCGCCGAAATACAACCCATGCGTATGTTGCTTGACGGCAATCGTCCGCAAGCGTCCGTTGGTGGTGAGCATCCAGATGCGATTGCGTTCAGTGTCTGAGAAATAGATCGTGCCTTCGGGCGCGACGACGATGCCCCAGGCCGGATGCGCTTGTGCGAGCGAGGGCAGGGCGAACAGCAACGCCAGCGACAACACGGCAGCCCGTGCGGGTTGAAAGTGGAATTGCTTGAAAGGGTTGATTGCTTGCATACGTGATTGGTAAGCCGGATATGGCATTGATATAGCATTGCGCTTTCCGCAGCGTCAATTTCGCTGCGGCCTCTTGTTGCGGTAAATGGCCTGTGGCATCTTGCAGGCAACGTTGCAGCAAGTACAAATTCAAAGAGGAGCTTTCAAAATTCATGCGAGTGGGATTCATCGGACTGGGCATTATGGGACAACCGCAAGCGCGCAATTTGTTGCGTGCGGGCTTTGCGCTGACGGTGGCTACGCGGACAGCGGGCAAGGCCGCGCGCTTTGCCGAAGACAACCAGGGCTTGGGCAATGTGCGCGCGGTGGCGACGCCCGCCGAAGTCGCGCGCGAGTGCGAAATCATCATCACGATGGTGACGGATACGCCCGATGTCGTCGCAGTGGCTTATGGCGAAGACGGAATTTTCGCCGCCGCCCGACCGGGTACGGTGGTCATTGATATGAGTACGATTTCGCCCAGCGTCACGCGCGACCTGGCGGCCAAAGCCTTGCAAAGCGGCGTCATCTGGCTGGACGCGCCCGTCTCGGGCGGCGAGAAAGGCGCGCTTGAGGGTACGCTGACGATTATGATCGGCGGCGAAGCTCTCGCGGTTGAACGCGCCCGTCCCGTGCTCGAAGCGATGGGCAAACGCATCACGCATTTCGGCCCGGCGGGCAACGGGCAAGCGACGAAACTCTGCAACCAAATCATGGTCGCCGTGAATCTGTTGGCGGTCTGCGAAACGATGACCTTCGCGCGCAAGAACGGACTCGATCCTGAACTGGTGCATCAAGCCCTGACGGGCGGCGCGGCGAATTCGTGGGCGCTCGAAGTGTTGGGCAAAAAAATGATTGACCGCGATTTCAAACCGGCCTTTATGGTCAAGCTGCAACAAAAAGATTTGCGGCTCGTGCTGGATGCGGCCTCGCGCTCGCAAACCCCCGTGCCGGCGGCCGCGCTGGCGAATCAGATGTTCACCGCCGTCGAAGCCGAAGGACGCGGCGACGACGGTACGCAATCGCTGGTACGCATTTTTGAACGACTTGCTGGATTAGCTGAATAGTAGGAGGTAGCTATGACGACCATGACTGTTGCCACATCACTGATCGAATTAGATGAAAGCGGCGTTGCGTGGATCAAAGACGCGAACACCAAAGTGATCGAAGTCGCGCTCGATAAAGTCGCGTGGGGATGGAGCATCGAAGAGATGCAGGAAAACCATCCGCATCTCTCAATGGCCCAACTATACGCGGCGATGTCTTATTACTATTCGCATCAGGCTGAAATGGAGGCGGAGCTTGAACGGCGAGCGGAAAGGATAAAAGTGCTAGCTGAGGCTGCTCAGGATTCACCGGGACGACGGCGCTTGCGTGAGCTGGGGCTTCTTTCATGAGCGTAGCACTTTACACAGACGTTCACGTACCGCTGCCGATTGTCAAAGGTTTGCGTCAACGCGGCGTCACGGTGCTTCGCTCACAAGAGGACGGCACGGCTGAATTTGAAGACAGCGCCTTGTTAGATCGGGCCACCAATCTGGGGTACGTGGTATTAACCCAAGACGAAGATTTTTTAGTGGAAGCCGCTTTGCGCCAAGCCTCAGAGCAGTTTTTTGCTGGTGTCATCTTCGTGCCGCAACAAACGCTTTCGGTAAGGCAGTGCATTGAAGAACTGGAACTTATCGCCAACGTCTATGAGCCGGAAGACCTGGCGAACCGTGTTGAATATCTGCCTTTGAAATAAGAGTCGCACCTATGACGAATCAAATTCCATCCCTGGCCGATGCCGTCGAATTCGCCGAAAACCCCGAACCGCGCTGCCCCTGCGTCTTGCTGGTAGACGTTTCGGGTTCGATGCAAGGCGCACCCATCGCCGCGTTGAATGAAGGTTTGCGCGCTTTCAAAAACGATCTCGCGCGCGATGCGCTGGCTGCGCGGCGCGTCGAAGTCGCCATCGTAACGTTTGGCAGCGACGTGCAGGTCGTACAGGATTTCATCACGGCAGATTTATTCGAGCCGCCAACGCTCAACGCCGAAGGCTCGACGATTATGGGTACGGCGATTCATCAGGCGCTCGATTTGTTGCAAGCGCGCAAGACGCAATATCGCACGAACGGCGTAGCCTATTATCGTCCGTGGGTCTTTCTTATCACCGACGGCGAGCCGCAAGGCGAAGAAGCCCACGTCATCGAACAAGCCGCGCAACGCATCCGCGACGAAGAGGCTGGCAAGCGCGTAGCCTTTTTCGCAGTCGGTGTCGAGAACGCCAACATGGATCGCTTGCGCAGCATCGTCGTGCGTACGCCGGTGCGTTTGATCGGACTCAATTTCGTTGAGATGTTCGTCTGGCTCTCGCGCAGCACGCAGGCCGTTTCGCATTCCAAAGTAGACGAACAAGTCGCACTGCCGCCGCCCGGCTGGGGAACGGTGTGAGTGCGGAGTGCGGAGTGCGGAGTGCGGAGTTGATGAATTTCTGAATTATGCCCAAAGAGAAAAAAACACTTCAACCAGTCTTTACCTGGCAAACCCTCGGCGCTTCGGTGGCGGGAACCAGCCATCTCAAAACCGCCACGCCGTGTCAGGACGCACACGCGCTGACCGAACTGTCAGGCGGATTGTTAATCATTGTCGTGAGCGATGGCGCAGGTTCGGCCTCGCTTGCTGACGTTGGCGCGCAAACTGCCGTCAGCGCCGCGATGGAATACTTGCGCAAATATCTGCCGACGTTCGATCCGTTCAACGAAGCCGAAGAAGCCGAAGCCTTTCTCACGCGCGTCTTGCAAGCCGCGCGCAATGCCGTCGAAGAAGAAGCCGAAAACCGTTCGGTTGCGCCGCGCGATTTAGCCGCGACCTTGATCGTGTTGGCCGTGAATGCGCGCGCCGCGATTGCCGCGCAAATCGGCGATGGCGCTTCGGTGTTGCAGGATGGCGCGGGGCAACTCAAGGCCTTCACCGCGCCGCAACAGGGTGAGTATGTCAACGAGACTACGTTTTTGATTTCGCCCGATTATCTCAAGGCCGCGCAGTTTCGCCACGAACGCGGTAGCTTCACGCACGCGGCAGTGTTCAGCGACGGCTTGCAACGGCTGGCTTTGAAGCTGCCTGAAGCCGAACCGCACGCGCCATTTTTCACGCCCTTGTTTGGCTTCGTCACGCAAGCCAGCGAAGCCACCCCAGCAGAACGCAACCAACAACTCGCTACGTTTTTGCAATCGCCGCGCATCGCCGAACGCGCCGATGATGATTTGACGCTGGTGTTGGCGGCGCGGCGCTAAACCTGGGAGCGCCCGCATCCTGCGGGCTGTAAAAAAAGCCGCGCAGCGTTCCTTATCCCAACATTTCGTATTGCGAACACATTGAAATTTGGAAGGCTTCGCCGCTTTTCTATAGCCCGCAGGATGCGGGCGCTCCCAGGCTATTGATGCCGCAACAGGCTTAAGTTGCCCGAGACCGAATTCATTTTGATTTGCCGTCCGCCTTCGCCTACGCGCCCGCGTGCGGAGTGATTCGGCCTGAATTCGCCCTTTTCAATCGTGATGGAAAAGTCCGTGCGCAACGCGCCGCTCATCGAACTCATTTCGACTTCGGCATTGAGCGCGCCGGGCACGCGTACGCTGACGTTGCCACTGACTGAGTTGAATTTCATATCGCCGCCTTCGGGCAAGCGTTCGATGTTCACGTTGACGTTGCCGCTGACCGAGTTGGCATTGACCGTGCCTTCGTTGCTGCCGACTTCGACATTGCCGCTGACCGAACTGGCTTTGACTGCCGCGTCGCAATCACGAACCGTCACATCGCCACTGACTGATTTGGCGTTCAGCTCGCCGCTCGCGCCGCTGACTTCGACGTTGCCGCTGACGCTGCTGAATCCGTCGTAACGTAATGACAACTTGCGCGGAATCTTTACTTCAAAACGCACGCTGACATTGCAGTTGCGGCAATTTTGCGGATAGCGATCACGTACGCTGACGCGATTGCCGCTGCTGTTGTCTTCGATAGAGACCTGGTCTTTATCACGGCCTTCTTTGTAACCCGTCACGACCACGGCGTCGCCGTCATAAGCCGTGACGCGCACATCGCCTGAAACCGAACTCACGCTGACCTGACTGCTCGCCGGAACGCGATAAGTCTGTTGAAAGTCCTGCGAAGCAACGAACGTCGCACACGCCATAAGAAACAAAACACTGAACCGCAAAGAGGGAAGTCGCATACACATATCCTTTCTGATTGGGAAAAAGTTGCCAGAAATCTTTATTGATTAGTTTTGTCACGCGGCGTGGGTGCGGCTGAGTTCAGGAAGGTTTCAAGCGGCGGGAAGATTTTTTTCGGTCGGCCAATTCAAGGCTGAATTCGTGCCGTAATGCGCGTCAACCGGCGCGGCGACGATGGCGTGTACGCGACGGGTCAAGGCTTCGACATCGTTTTTCGACAGGCCGGTGGTTTCGATGGTGTCGTGCATCTGCACGGTGATGGTTGAGGGGAACAGTCGCCAATCGCCTTTGCGGCTGAATTCAAACGCGCCGACGATGCTCATCGGCACGACGGGGTAACCGAACTGAATCGCCATCCGCATCGCTCCCGCGTTGAAAGGCAACACGCTGCCATTCAAGGTCCGCGAGCCTTCGGCGAACACGATCAGGCTCACGCCTCGGTCGAGCGAGGCGCGCGTGAGTTTCATCATCTGTTTGAATTTGCCCAGATCGCCTTCGGGCGGAACGGGTACGTTGCCGAAGCGGCGCATCATCCAGCCGTAAGCCGGAATCTTGAAATGCGATTCGTGTTCGAGGCCGCGCACGAATTGCGGAATCGCCGAATAAATAATGAAAGCGTCCCAAATATCTATGTGATTGCACACGAACAGACTGGTGCGCTGGCGATCAAATCCGGCGGCATATTTCACTGCATACTTTACGCCTGCCAGCCTGAGTACGTTGCGAAAGAGCCAGCGCTGCGGTTTGTCGTTCACGCGCGGATCAACCAACCCGCCCATCAACACAAGCAGCGAACAAACCGGAAAAAAAAACAGCACGCAAATCGTCCAGCGAAAGATGCTGCGCAAAGCGATGTATAGATTTTTCATGCGAGAGAGGGGCGCAAAGCAAAACGGGCAACCTTGCGATTGCCCGTGATTTACGAATTAAACTGAATGGCCAGAGAGGGACTTGAACCCCCGACACGCGGATTTTCAATCCGCTGCTCTACCAACTGAGCTACCTGGCCGCTTAACCCTTTATTCTGTACGAATAGTCAGGTCAAAATTTCAAACTTGATAGTGCCGAATTCAGCGCTACGTTTGCCAAGATAGCCTACATCAAACGTGCCTGCAACCCCCATGTCGGCAAGAAAAGTGCGACGGAATTTGCGTTCAACATATTCGAAAGCGAGGCCGGAAGCTCGCGTTAGCTTCCCATATCGGTGGCCTTTCAACCTCAGCCCGCCCGCTTTATAGTGCCAGCCAGATTGAGTTGAATGACGCCCTTCTGGAACACTTATGCCACGCATCGGAATCGAACTGAATAACGTATGCAACCTTGATTGCACGCACTGCTTTCGCAACATTTATCGCGGAGAAGGCGACACCAGCGACTTGTTTTTGCCGCTCGAGACGCTCGATAAAATCCTGCGCGAAGCCAAGCCGCTCGGCTACCATCACGTAGCCCTCACGGGCGGCGAGCCTCCGCTGCATCCAAAATTCGGCGAAGCCCTCGACCTCATCGCCGCGCACGGATTCACCTATCACTTCCTGACCAACGCGCGCGGCTTTCTGCCCAAGACTTTGTCAGCGATTACGCAACCGAACCGCCGCGCCAAACTCGGCGGCGTCTCATTCAGTCTGGATGGCGCAACCGCCGCAACGCACGACGGTATACGCGGCAAAGATTCTTACCGCGAAGTCGTCACCGCCATTGCGGCGTGTCAGGCGCTGGGAATTGACGCGAGCATCGTGACGACCATCAATCGCGCCAATCGCCACGAAATAGATCAACTGGCTTTGTTGGGCGCACACCTCAAGGTCAAGCGGCAGATTTTTGGACACCAAATGCCGACCGAACACAACCTCGGCGAAGACCTGATTTTGCCTTTGAGCGAATGGCGCGCCGTCGAACGTGACGTAGCCCGCGTGATGACCGGATTCAAACACGAAATTTCGATGGCCGTCGGTTTTTATACCGACTATTACCTGCCGCGTTGCGCACCGCTCACGCTCGACGACCTGAATATTGATTATCGCGGACGCCTCACGCTCTGTTGCCAACTGTCGAATTACCGCGACGAGACTGGAACAGGTGACGATGTAGTTGGCGACCTCAAACGCGAAAGCCTGCCGTCGGCGTTGCACAAGTTGATGAATTTAGTTACGCGTGTGCATCAAGAAAGGTTGGCAATGGCGGCTGAGGTTACGCAGCAGAAAAAACTGCATTACCCCTGTCTGGTGTGTATCGAACGCTTTCAGAAAACGAGTGAAGAGCCGATGCTCGTGCAACTCAACGGCCTGGCGCGTGCGGCTTGATGATGCTTGGTTACGCCCACGAAGTTATGACGATATCCCCAGTGCGGATGTCTCTGGAAGGCAATTACGATTATGAAAGTACAAAACAAACAACAAGTGCTTTCGCTCCTACAAACGCATCACGGCGAGTTGCGCGGCCTGGGCGTAAAGCGCTGTGGCGTGTTTGGCTCCTTTGTGCGCAACGAACCGCAAGCCCAAAGTGACGTAGACATTCTGGTCGAGTTCGAAGCCAACGAGAAAAGTTTCGATCATTTCATGCGATTGTCGTTCTTTCTCGAGGACCTGTTCGGTCGCAAGGTTGACCTCATCACGCCGGAATCATTAAGCCCGCACATCGGCCCGCACATCTTACGCGAGGTGGAATATGCCACGATCAGCGCGTGAATACTTACAACACATCCTCGACGAAACCGCATACGTGCAACAGAGTTCCGCTGGTCTCGATAAAGCGGCTTTCCTGCGTGATGAGACGTTGAAGCGGGCTTATGCGCGCAGCCTCGAAATCATCGGCGAAGCGGTGAAACAAATCCCGGATGATTTGCGCCAACAACATCCCGCCATCGCGTGGCGTGCAATGGCAGGCATGCGCGACCGACTCATTCACGCTTACTTCGGCGTTGATTACGAGATCGTTTGGGATGTGATCATCAACCAGCTTCCGACCCTCGATGCAGAAACCAAAAAGATTCTCACTTCGCTTTCAGAGGAATAACGATGCAATTCGCTCCGCTCTATCTCAACAACCAATTCATCACTAACGAACCTTTCATTGACGTATGCAATCCCGCCAATGGCGAGGTGATTGGACGCGCCTCGACGATTGACCGCGCCCGCGTAGCCGCCGCCATTGACGATGCGCACGCAGCCTTCGCCGCGTGGCGCAAGCTGACGGGCAAAGCGCGCGGCGTTTATCTGCACAAAATCGCCGACGAGGTCGAACGTCGCGCGGCTGACATTGCCGCGATCATTACGCGTGAGAACGGCAAGCCGCTGATGCAAAGCGCCGGCGAAGTCGCTATGTCGGTTGACCATTTGCATTGGTTTGCCGAAGAAGCGCGACGCGCTTATGGACGCATCATTCCGCCGCAGGCCGACGGCAAACGCAATCTGGTCATCAAGTCTCCGCTGGGCGTCGTCGCGGCGATTACGCCGTGGAATTTTCCGCTCGTGTTAGCGGTGCGCAAAGCCGCGCCCGCATTGGCGGCGGGCAATACAGTCATGGTGAAACCCTCTGAACTCACGCCGTTGAGCATGGTCGCCTTTGCCGAATGCGTTGCCGCAGCGGGCTTGCCTGCGGGCGTATTCCAACTCGTCCTCGGCAACGCCGCCGAAATCGGGCAGGAGTTTTTATCCAATCCGAAGTGCCGCAAGCTGACGTTCACGGGTTCGACCGCGACGGGGCGCAAACTGATTGCGGGCGCGGCAGCAACGATCAAGCCGCTGTCGCTCGAACTCGGCGGACAGGCTCCGGTATTGGTGTTTGAAGATTGCGATCTCGACCGCGCCGTCGAGGGCGTCGTCATCGCCAAGACGCGCAACACCGGCCAATCATGCATCGCGGCCAATCGTGTTTATGTGCAGCGCAGCATTTACGACAAGTTTCTCGCGGCCTTCGTCGCGCGCATGCAATCGCTCAAGGTTAGTGACGGCTTTGAATCAGGCTCAGACATCGGCCCGCTCATCAACGAAGCCGCGATGGCCAAAGCCCTCGCACACATCAACGACGCTGTCGCCTCAGGCGCGCGCGTGTTGTGCGGCGGCAATCGAATTGGCGACAAAGGGTATTTCATCGCGCCCACGGTGCTGGCTGACGTGCCTGCCGACGCACTTTGTATGAATGAAGAAACCTTCGCGCCTATTGCGCCCGTCGTCGCGTTCGACACTGAAGAAGAAGCGATTGAACTCGCCAACGCTTCCTCGTTTGGCTTGAGCGCCTACGCTTTCACGAACAGTCTGGATCGCACGTTCAGGTTAATGGAATCGCTCGAAGCGGGTACGATTGGCATCAATGACGGCGTGCCTACGACGAGCAACGCGCCGTTCGGCGGCGTCAAACAAAGCGGCTGGGGGCGTGAATTGGGTTCAGAAGGGTTGGATGCTTTTCTGGAAACGAAACACGTTTCGTTGGGCATCGCGTAAGCCATTACGGTTCACGATAAATCACTTTGCCGTCGAATACCGTCAGCACGACGCGCGTTTCGTGAATGCGTTGCGGGTCGAGCTTGAACAAATCCTGTGACAACACAATCACGTCAGCCAGCTTGCCCGCCGCGAGCGTACCTTTAAGGGTTTCCTGTTTTGAACCGTAAGCACTGCCTTGCGTATAAGCGCGCAATGCCGCCGCGAGCGCGAGCCGTTGTTGCGGAATCCATCCATCAGGCGGCTTGCCGTCAATCGTGCGGCGATTGACGGCGTTGTGAATGCCGCGCATCGGACTGAGCGCAATGCACGCCGGCCAGTCGCTGCCTAACACAACTTGCGCTTTATTCGTTTGCAATTCGTGCCACGCGAAAGCGCGTTGCACTCGTTCAGCGCCGACGGCTTTTTCCCAAACGCTGATCGTGCCGGGGTCGGCGTGAATCGGTTGCATCGAAGCCAACACGCCCAACTTGGCGAAACGCGGCAGGTCGGCTGGGCTGACGGTTTCGATGTGTTCGATGCGATGGCGCGCGTTGCGGCGGCGGTTTTGTTTTGCCGCCTGTTCATAAGCGTTCAAGGCTTCGCGCACGGCACGGTCGCCGATGGCGTGCGTATAAATTTGCAAGCCCAGCTTGTCGCACAGCGCGACTTTCTGACGATACAAATCCAGCGGCCACGCGGGGTCGCCTTTGGTCGTCGAGCCGTCGCTGTATGGTTCGAGCATCGCGGCGGTGTGCGATTCGATCACGCCATCGAGCATGAATTTCACCGCACTCGCGCGCAGTTGCGGATGCGTGGCGTATTGATCGCGCAGCTTTAGCCATTCGTCCAAACGCGCTTGCGTCATTTGCTGGCTCATCGAAAGGGCGATGCCTACGCGGGCCGTCAACTCGCCGCGTCGCAACAGTTCTTCATACAAGCTGAATTCATCAGGCCCGCCGCTCGCGTTTTGCCAACTCGTCAAGCCCAGCGAAGCCGCGAGCTTCAGCCCGCGCCGCAACGAATCAAGATTTTGCGCGCGTGTCGGTTCACCAATCAGCTTGCGTACTAAACCTTGCGCGCTTTCTTTCAGCGCGCCGGTCGGTTCGCCTTGCGCATCGCGCACGATCTCGCCGAAGCCGTCGAATTTCGTCGCGCGCGTAATGCCCGCCATTTGCAACGCCTTGCTATTCGCCCAGCCAGAATGTCCGTCGTAAGCGCGCAAGTAAACCGGACGATCCGCCACCATCGCGTCGAGTTCGCGGCGATGCGGCAGGGCGTTGGCAAACCAGCCGTATTCCCACCCCGCGCCAGTAATCCATTCAACCTTTGGATTCTCTTGTGCGAATTTCGTGATGCGGCGTTGCATCTCGGCCATCGTCTTGGCGTCGGTCAAATCAACTTGCGTCAAGCCTTGCGAACCGCCCAGAAAGTGAATGTGCGAATCGTTAAAGCCCGCCATCACCAACTTGCCGCCCAGATCAATGACTTGCGTCTTGTCATTGATGAGTTTCTTGATGGCGGCAGTTGTGCCGGTGCGCCAGATGGTATTGCCGCGAATGGCGAGGGCTTCGGCATCGGGTAG
>JAYSVR010000164.1:0-6818 GCA_043718445.1 Acidobacteriota bacterium
GGCATTCCCGCGACCGGCAAAAAGATCACCGTGACGGGTACGGCCACTGACCGCATCGTCAACGGCAAGATCGTCGAAGAGTGGTCGCATTGGGATGCGTTGGGGATGCTGCAACAACTCGGCGTCATCCCCACGGCCTAACCTTTCAACGTACTTTCACTAAATTCACTAAGGAGATTACCCATGAAACAACTTTTACTCTTAGTCATTTTGGCGACTTCTGCGACATTCGCTGCCGCCCAAACTCCGTCTAAAGCCGAACAGGAACTCAAACAATTCTTGGAGAAATACGCCAAAGCCCAGTTCAACCTTGACGCTGACACAATGGCTTCCATGCTGTCGGATGACCTCATCCTCAGCGATGGCAATGGCAACGTCAGCGACAAAGCCAAATCTCTGGCGTCTATTCGTGCCAACGTCCGCCAGGGGCAATACGACGATTATCATTATGAAGACGTAGTGATTCACGTTTACGGCAACGCGGCGGCGATCAATCTGGTCATCGTGTCGAAAGGCAGCACGAAAAACGGCCCATTCAATTCACGCGGGCGTGGGACGGGGATGTTCGTCAAACAGAAAGGCCAATGGCAGGCCGTAGCCATTCACACTTCAACCATCAAACAACCGTAAAAAAGCGGCTTGAATTCTCGCTTGGATAGAAAGGAAACTCCCTATGAAACACCTTGCATTCGGCTTATTCGTCGCCCTTTGCCTCGTTGCTGTGTGGCAACGCACGACGCAGGTTGGCGCGACGGTGAAGCCCAAAGCCGCTGTCACCTTCAACAAAAACATTGCGCCGATCTTTTTCAAAAGCTGCGCCGAATGCCATCGCCCCGGCGAAGCTGCGCCGTTCTCGGTGATGACTTACAAGGACGTGCGTCCGTGGGCGAAATCCATCAAGGAAAAAGTCGTCAGCCGCGCGATGCCGCCCTGGCACGCCGATCCGCACGTAGGCCAATGGGCGAACGATGCGCGTTTGACGCAAGCCCAGATTGACGCCATCACCGCCTGGGTTGACGGCGGCGCGCTCGAAGGCGCTGCGCCAGACTTGCCGCCCACGCCGCAATTCACTGCGGGCTGGAAAATCGGGCCGCCTGACTTGGTGATCCCGATGCCCGAAACGTTCAAGCTCGAAGCCAAAGGGCCGGATGAATATCAATATTTTGAAGTGGACCCAGGCTTTAAGCGCGACACCTTTGTGCAACAGGCCGAAGCGCGCCCCGGCAATCGGAGCATCGTCCATCACATCATCGTTTTCATTCAGCCGCCGGCCACCGAACCGGCTGAACCCAAGTTGAGCCAAGCTGAAATAGACAAGCAGGAACAGGCGAAGATTTCATACACAGAAGGCTTCCTCGTGCGTACCAAAACCGATGCGCCGGTTTATGACGATGCTTGTCCGTTGCCCAATGGCGGAGCGGGCGTGCAGCGCGATGGCAAAGATGACGCGGGCAAAATCGTATGGCTCGCGGCTTATGCGCCCGGCACGCCGCCTTATCGTCTGCCTGCGGGCACGGCGCTCAAGGTTCCTGCTGGCTCAAAGCTGTTGTTTCAAGTGCATTACTCAAAAGCGCTGGGCAGCGAACAGACTGACCGCTCATCCATCGGGCTGGTCTTCGCCAAGCAGCCGCCGGTCAAGGAACTGCTGGTACGCGCCGTCCACAACGAATACTTCCGCATTCCGGCGGGCGCGGCTGAACATCGCACTGCGGCCTGTTGGACGGTTCCCGAAGACATCAGCGTATTCGCGCTCACGCCGCACATGCACAAGCGCGGCAAGTCACAACGCATCGAAGCCTTTTACCCCGATGGCCGCCGCGAAGTGTTGCTCAACGTGCCGCGTTGGGATTTCGCGTGGCAAGTGAATTACGAACCGCAGCGTTCGCTCATCCTGCCCAAAGGCACGCGCGTGCTGGTGACTTCGACGTTCGACAATTCAGCACGCAACAAATTCAACCCTGACCCAAGCAAGGCCGTACGTTGGGGCGAACCGACTTACGACGAAATGATGATCGCGTTCATCAGCTACACGAGCCTGCATCAGGCTGACACCAGCGCCACCCAAGGCCGCTGACGTAACCGATACGAACTCATTCACGCATTGCCCGACGGTTGCGCAATCTACGCCGCGCGGCCAGCTACGGCTTTGCCTAACGCAGCGCAGCCAACCCCTAAAAAAAGGAGCATCACTATGAAACGAAGTCTTGTCCTCTCAATCAGTTTTCTCGCCCTGGCGTTCAGCTTCGGCTGGTTTATCAGTACGCGGCAAACAGAAGTCCATGCCCAACTTGGACGCGGGCAATTCCATTGCACGAACGGCGTGATTGCCGGACGTTGGGGCTATAACTTCAGCGGTACGCTCGCGGGCATCGGCGCGGCGCGCATGATCGGCACGACTGATTACAACGCTGATGGCACGTTCACCGGCATCCTCACGGCGAATTTCAACGGGCAGTTTATTCCGGCTCTGCCCATCAGCGGCACGTTCACGGTCAACAGCGATTGCACGGTCAGCAGCCAGTTCACCGATCCCACCGGAGCCAAAGTGACCACGCGCATGGTGATCGTAGATCGGGGGCAAGAGATGTATCTGCTCAACAGCGACGCGGGCAGCGCCTTCGGCGGCGTGACCAAACGCATTGATTAAGCGACTTCAGCCAACCGAAAAAGCGAGTCGTTGACGGATTCACCATCAACGGCTCGCTTTTCTATTTAGGCATCAAGCGTTCTCTTTGGAGTGCTGCGGCTGTGACGCAGCTTTCTCACTATTTCGGGGAAGCGACTTATGCAGGAGGCAGTGGGAAAGCTGCGTCACAGCCGCAGCACTCCATAGGCTTCGCCGTTCTCGAACAATTGCCAGCCCCTCAGCCGCTCTCTGAAAGTTTGCCGCATCTGGCAGCTATGTTATCTTGCGCGCTACCGAATCAATCACCCGCCCACGCGGGCTTTTCTAAACCAAACAATTGAATCTTTTGCGAGTTAGACAATGAATTACCGGATGAAAGGCCTAGTCACCGTCTTGTTTGTAATGGCCGCACTGGCTTCGCTGTGGCCGCGCGCGGCGAGCCACGCCGCCCAAACTAAGGTTGATTTCGCGCGCGACATCCAGTCGATTTTTGCTGCGAGCTGCAACGCTTGCCACAACGACAAAAAGGCTTCGGGGCAGTTGCGGCTTGATCTCAAAACGTTGGCGATGAAAGGCGGCATCTCAGGCGCAATCATCGTCGCCGGTGACAGCAAGAGTTCGCGGCTGGTCGCGCGCATTAAGGGCGAAGGCGGCGAAACCCAAATGCCGCTCAAGGCCGAAGCGCTCAAGCCAGTACAGATCGCCCTCATCGCCCGCTGGATTGATGAAGGCGCGCCGTGGCCGGATGACAGCCAAGCTCAAATCTCAAATCTCAAATCTCAAATCCCTACGCATTGGTCTTACACAAAGCCGCGCCAAGCCGCTTTGCCATCCGTCAAAAATCAGGCGTGGGTGCGCAATGCGGTGGACAGCTTCATTCTCGCGCGTCTTGAAAAAGAAGGCTGGCAGCCTTCGCCCGCAGCCGACAAAGCCGTGTTGTTGCGGCGCGTCTATCTCGACCTGATTGGCTTGCCGCCTGCGCCGTCAGACCTCGACGCATTCATCGCCGACACTTCAGCCAACGCTTATGAAAAGATGGTGGACAAGCTGCTCGCGTCGTCGGCTTATGGCGAACGCTGGGCGCGTCCGTGGCTAGATTTGGCGCGCTATGCCGATTCGAATGGTTACGAAAAAGACAACCTGCGCGTGATGTGGAAGTACCGCGATTGGGTCATCAATGCGCTGAACGCCGACAAGCCTTTCGATCAATTCACCATCGAACAAATCGCGGGCGATATGCTGCCGAACGCTACGGAAGAACAGCGCATTGCGACGGGCTTTCATCGCAACACGATGATAAATCAGGAAGGCGGCGTTGATCCGCACGAAGCGCGTTGGGAAACACTGGTTGATCGCGTGAATACGACCAGCACGGTCTGGCTGGGTTCGACCGTCGGTTGCGCGCAATGCCACAACCATAAATACGACCCGTTCACGCAAAAAGACTATTACAAGTTGTTGGCGTTTTTTGAAAACAGTGAATACGAAATCGCTTATCAGAGCGTGACGAAAGAGGAATTCACGCGCTTTGTGAAAGAGCCTGCGCTTGATTTGCCTTCGCCCGAACAGGCCGCGCAACGCTTGAAGCTCAACGCCGAAATCAAAAGGCTCGAAGCCGAACTCAAAGCCGATGCGCCTGAACGCCAAGCCGCGCAAGCCGCTTGGGAAAAGGCTTTGCTGAACGCTGGGCAAAGCTGGACGACGCTTAAACCGCTCAAAGCCGAAGCTGCCAGCGGCGCGCAACTCACCGCCCAAAGCGATCAATCGTTGCTGGTGTCAGGCACGCAAAGCGAGAGCGAAATTTTCACCATCACGGCGCAAACCAAACTGGCGAATATCACTGCGTTGCGGCTTGAAGTGTTGCCCGACACCAGTTTGCCGCAAGGCGGGCCGGGACGTGACCCTTATGGCAATTTTTTGCTGACGGGTTTCGCGGTCGAAACCGTGGCGCTTAACGGCAAAGGCCAAGCCATCAAGCTAAAAGACCTGCGCGTGAATGATTCGGCTTACAAACCCGAACCGCGCGAAATTTTTGCCGACAAGACCGACACGCGCGTGGCTGATCGTCCGGCGGGTTGGGCGATCAACGCGACCAATGACCCAGACGAACGGCTAGCGCGCCAAGCCGTATTCACTGTCGCCATGCCGTTTGGCACGGCGAGCGGTACGTCATTAAAAATCACGTTGCGCCATCAAGGCGGCGCGCTGTGCCAAACCATGGGACGCTTCAGATTGTCGGTGACGAACAGCAAAACGCCGTTTGAGATCGTGAACATTTCGGCGCGTCAACAAACGGTTCTCGCCCAAACGGCAACCGCGCGTACGGCCAAACAGCAGCAGGATTTGGCCGACCGTTATCGTTCGCTCGCGCCTGAGTTCAAAGCGACGCGCGACCAGTTAGAAAAGCTGCGCGACGAACTCAAGGCCTTGCGCATCACGTCGGCGCTGGTGATGCAGGAAGTGAAATCCGCTGAACGGCCTGCCACGTTTTTGCGCGAACGCGGCAACTTCATGAGCAAAGGCGAAAAAGTGTTTGCGGCTACGCCCGCCGTGTTGCACGCGCTGCCCGAAAGCGCACCCGCTAATCGCCTGGGACTCGCGCAATGGCTGGTCAGTTCAGACAATCCGCTGGTTGGGCGCGTCGCGGTCAATCGTTTTTGGGAACAGCTTTTCGGACGCGGCATCGTCGAGACTTCAGAAGATTTCGGCCTGCAAGCTGCCGATCCCACGCACCCCGAATTGCTCGACTGGCTGGCAGTAGAGTTCAGCAAACCCGCTGACAAAGGCGGCATGAATTGGAGCATGAAAAAGTTGATACGCACGCTCGTGACTTCGGCCACCTATCGCCAGTCATCAGCGTTTGTGGCAGAGACTCCGCACTCCGCACTCCGCACTCCGCACTCAGATGACCCTTATAACCGCTTGCTCGCGCGCGGCCCGCGCTTCCGGCTCGAAGCCGAGATGTTGCGCGATACGGTTTTCGCCATCAGCGGTTTATTGACGAATAAAGTCGGCGGCCCGTCGGTCATGCCGCTGCAACCCGAAGGCATCTGGAAAGCGCCTTACAGCAGCGAGAAATGGCTGAACGCCAAAGGCGCAGACCGCTATCGCCGCAGTTTGTATACGTTCCTGCGCCGTTCGTCGCCTTATCCGATGATGTTGAATTTCGACGGCATCAGCCGCGAGTCGTGCGTCGTGCGGCGTACGCGAACGAATACGCCGTTGCAGGCGCTGAACCTGTTGAACGACGAAGCGATGTTTGAAGCCGCGCGTGCATTGGCTGGACGAATGATGAAAGAAGGAGCGGATACTTCATCGCGCTTGGCTCACGGCCTGCGCTTATGCGTAGCGCGCGCTCCGCATAAGGCTGAGTTAGAACGGCTCACCGCGCTTTATCAGCAGCAACTCGTTTACTTTAAGTCGCACACTGACGAAGCGACAAAAGTCGTCAAGCAATCATCGTCTTCATCTGTGGCGGTGCCCGAACTCGCGGCGTGGACGATGGTCGCCAATGTGTTATTGAACCTGGACGAAACGATTACGAAATAACCTGGGAGCGCCCGCTTCCCAGCGGGCTATAAAAAAAGCGGCGAAGCCTTCCTTTCCCCCATCGTTCGCAAGACGAATGTTGAATAAGGAACGCTGCGCGGCTTTTTATATAGCCCACAGGATGCGGGCGCACCCAGGCAAACCCAATTAGGAGAACATCACCCATGAAACTATCTCGCATCACCCTGGCGCTGCTTGCACTAGCTGTCATCGCTGGCGGCATCATCTTTACCACGCAAGCGCAACAACCCGCTGCCCCGCAACAACCCGCGCGTCCGGCGGCAGAACCGGCTTATGAATCGCCTGCCAAAGAGCCGACCGTGATTACGCCCGGCGCTACGGTTGGCGCAGCGCCCTCTGACGCCATCATACTTTTCGACGGCACAAACCTGTCTGGTTGGAAGAGCATGCGCGGTGGCGGCGACGCCAAGTGGACGGTCAAAGACGGTTATATGGAAGTCGCGCCGCGCACGGGCGACATCGTTTCAAGATATGAATTCGGCGATTGCCAGTTGCACGTCGAATGGGCTACGCCGTCGGTCGTCAAAGGCGAAAGTCAGGGACGCGGCAACAGCGGCATCTTTCTATTGAGCCATTACGAAGTGCAGGTGCTGGATTCGTTCGAGAATAAAACCTACTTTCA
>JAYSVR010000165.1:0-6814 GCA_043718445.1 Acidobacteriota bacterium
GTTCGGTACGACGAGCGGCATCTCGGTCGCGCTCACGCCGAACCAGCGCGCCAGCGTCGCCGCGTATTCATCCACCGACGTCGTAGGAATCCAGCGCCCCGAAGTGCTGTCATCGGGGCCTTCTTCGACTTGCACGGGCATCTTGCCGTAAACGTCTCCGCCTTTGACTGCGCCGCCCAAAATCAATTGATGATTGCCCCAGCCGTGGTCTGAACCGTAACCCGTCGAGTGCCACGTTCGCCCAAATTCTGAAGTCGTAAACGTCGTGACCTTATCGGCGATGCCGAGTTCGACCGTGGCTTGATAAAACGCGGCGAGCGATTGGCTGAGTTCGCGCAAGAGCGTGGCGTGTGTTTCAAGTTGCGCTCCGTGCGTGTCGTAACCATCCACTGAAACGAAAAAGATTTGCCGCTTGATGCCCAACGGTTCGCGTACCGACAAAAGCCGCGCAACCATTTTTAGCTGCGCGCCTAAATCCGTTTGCGGAAAAAACGCCGTCGGTGGCGGCGTTATGCCCATCGCATTTTTGAGCTTGAGATTGTTATCAATCGCGCGTTTGGTCAGGTCGCGGTAAGCGCCCTCAAACAGGTTGTTGTGTTCGACAGCCAGAATTTCACGGACGGCGACTTCGCGCATGTCTGGGTTATTGCCTTCAAAATAATCAAGCAAGCCCACGCTGCCTTCGGGCGAGAGTTGATAAGGCGTGACCTGTTCGGCGGACTGAAACAGATTGTTGCCCGCAATCGAAACCGACAGCGAAAGCCGCGCGTTCGCATTCAACGCACGCAGTGCATCAGCTAAACGTCCGCCCCAGCCCGTGCGCGAATCGTGCCGGTCGGGCAAGGACGTATGCCAATAGTTCATCTGATCGGTATGTGAAAACAGCAAGCGCGGCGTGGCGCTGCTGCCCGCCAGATATTGCTGGCGCGTGAGCGGCGCGTTGAGCAATCCGGTGTTGGCAAGAATGGCTAACCGCTTTTGCTCGAACAGCGGTTGCAATTCGGTCAGGTTCGGATGCAACCCCCACTCGCGTCCATCACTTGTGGCACTTGTGGCACTTGTGGCACTTGTGGCACTTGTGGCACTTGTGGCACTTGTGGCACTTGTGGCACTTGTCGTACTTGGGGCGCTGCGCGCGGGCGTAATCGGCAACAACGCGTCGCGTCCAATCGCCAGCCGTCCGCGTCCAATCGCGTAGTTGCGATATTCATCAAAGCTGCGCGCGACCAGCATATTGTCGCCGTCATTGCCGCCCGCCAGATAAATGCAAACCAACGCCTTGTAGTCATTAGTTTGCGCAGAAGTCGCCGCCAGCGTGCGGCGTAAGTCGCCGATGATGCCGCTGGCACAAGCGACGCCGAGCGTTGAGTTAAGTGTTTGGCGAATAAAATTGCGTCGGGTTGTTGTCATTTCTCGGTTGTGGGGCAGGTTCTTAACCTGTCCCATCTGGTTTGGGATTACACTACGGGACAGGTTAAGAACCTATCCCACCATCAAGTCTTTTATTTTTGAATCACGAACTCCGGCGCAAAGACGATCAGGTAAATCGCGGTTTGCACGCGCTCAACATGATTTTGCGCGGGTACGGCGTTGACGGCTTTGACCAAAGCGGCGCGCAAGCCGGGCGACATTGCGCCTGCCAGCAACAGCGCGTCGAGCCGATCAACCAGCGTCGCAGGCGTCGCGGCATAGGGCGTGAAGTCGGTGTAACTCAGATTCACCATATTTGAGCCTTCGTCGTAGCCGTAAAAAATAAACACCTTGAAATAGTTAGCCAGGGCAATGACCGTCGCATCGTTGGCGAGTTGAAATTCAGGCGCGACCAGCCCGGCGGCAGAGAGTGCGCCGGGGTATTGAAACGTAGGCGCAAAGAAATTAAACACGCTGGGCGAACGCAAAAAGTTTTGTCCGAGGTCGCCCCACGGATGTTCGGCGTAATGATAACGATAGCGTCCGCTGGCTGAACTGCCGCGAAAGGCGCGCAGCAACGTCGTCAAACGCATCACCGGTTCGCGCAACTTGCCATAACCTTGCTGATTCACTACGTCGAGGCTGCGCGCTTCATAGTCCATCAAAATGGCGCGTACTACGGCGCGCAAATCACCGCGCACGCCGCTGCCGTTGTTATTGAAAACGGAAGCTACGCGATAGACATAACCGGGACTCGGATTACTGGTGACCAGTTTTTGAATGAGTTGCCGACTGATAAACGGGCCGACGTTGGGATGCTTAAAAATATTGTCGAGCGCATCTTTCAAATCCTGCGTGCCGGTTTGCCCGGCGGGTACGACGAAGCCGTTGAGCAATTGCTTTTCGCCCGTCGAATGATGATTGGGAAAGTTCACCATCGGAATGCGGTAACTTTGCGAGACGGGTATGTACCACTGATCGGGATTGTTCGGATTGTTGCCGCCCCAACACCAACCGGTCAGCACGCGCGCCAATCCGCCCACGGTTTCTTGTGAATAAGTGGATTGCGGCAAACCGTTGGCGTCGAGTTGCAACGAACCGTCGGGATGCAACTTGTTCAAGCCGATGCTGAAAAGTTGCATCAACTCGCGCGCGTAATTTTCGCTCGGCACCGTGCCGGTGACTGGGTCTTCTTTGTCATTGCGCAATACGTTTTGATATGCGCCCATCGCGGGGTTGAGCGTGATTGATTCGAGCAGCGTGCGGTAATTGCCGAAAGCGTGTTCGGTCAACAAGTCGTAATAAGTCGCCAGGCCATCGGCGTTGTCAGAGAGTCCGGCGGCAAATTCCGACACGACCAAAATTTGGTGCAAGGCAAAGGCTACGCGCTGACGCAACTGGTCGTCGCTGTTGACGGCCTGATTCCAGGTGGACTCAATCAACCCGTTCGTGCCGTAACGCACGCCGCTGCGTGCCAGTTGCTCCAGCACGTCAATGTGTTTGATACGCGGCTTGGCAAACTGTTCATCCAGCCACGCGGCGTATCCGATTTGTTGCACGCGATTGATGTCAGCCGACTTCGGCCCAAACGTAGTTTGCGTCAAAAACCTTGCCGCATCGCGCGGCGTGGGCGTACCGCTCGGCAAGGGCGGCGGCGCGGCGGGTGGCGTGAATTCAGACGAACCGACTTGCAAACCGAAATGTCCGCGCAATTCGCCCGCCGGATAACGCGCGGTTTGCACGACCAGATAAACGCGCCCGGCTTTCAACGCCGTGACGATCTCTGGTGCCACGTTCCAGACAAACGAACCGTCGCTTTGCGGTTCACCGGTGTCTAGGTCGTAAACCACCGGCCCGGTCGCGTTAGGGTCGGCGGGGCCGCGCACGTGCGAAGCCGTTTTAGCCGCCGACAGATTGCTGAAACTAAAACGCAACGCGACGGACTTTTCGTCCGCACTGAGCTTGAGCGTCGCCGTGCCAGAGCCGCTCGAAAGCGCATTGGCGACAGGCCGCAAGTTGGCGGCATACAACGTCGCCGCGTTGATGCCTTTGATAATCAGCTTGACGCGATTGGCGGTTTGGCTCCCAACGTTCCCACTAACGCTGACGATCAGTTCACATTCGTTGCGTCCGGCAAGCGAACGCGGCAAGCGCAAGTTGAGTTGATCGAGTCCGGCCAGACTGCCTTGCGCGGTGGCGGCGAGAACTTCTATGGCTTGGCCCGCAATGGTGGCGCTGACTTGATTCAATGCGGCGCGCTTGCGCCAGCCCGTGCCATAAACCACTAGAAAAAGTTGTTCGCTCTCATCGCCAAACTCGACCGGCACAGCGACGAGGCGGCTGTTCACCGTGTCGAAACGCACCACTGATTCATAGCGATAAGCGCCGCCGCTGGTGACGCGCAACACTTGCGCAGCCGGCCATCCGCTGCCGCTGGCGTCAGCCGTGAAAAGGCCCGGTGCGGTGAGCGTCAGCGTGATCGTACCGCTGCGCGTTTGGCCTTGCGCGGTACGCACTGTCACGGTCGCAGCGCCCAGCGCCGCTTCGGCAGGAATTAAATAATTGATTTGCGTAGGTGAGACGAAAAACAGCGGCGCGGGACGTTCGACATTCGCACTGTCGCGCACGGTCACGGTCATACCCGCCAACGTCGTCGGCAGCGGCAACGTCGTCGCCACTTGCGTGGCCTGCGCGAGTCCGCTGCCGAAGCCCGCCGCAATCGCTTCAGGCGCGAGCGCGTTTTGATAACTCGCCGCAGAAACCGAGACGAACGAGCCTTGCGCCCACGTAACACACGCAGAGCCGCACAGCCAAAGCAAAAGCCATAGAGGACGCACTAATAAATTCATAGCACCAGAAAAACTTAAGACACTTACACAGCAGAAAAGGAAGCCAGCGACGAAAGGTAGGAATGCAAAATCGTCGCAGAATGGAATGGGGCAGGTTTGAAAAGGGGCTTCGTGGGTTCGCTCGAACGTTCGAGCGGCGCGCAGCATACGCATATAGCGAGACTGGCTCAAGGCTTTTCTTTGGCAACGTAGCGCAGACTTCAGTCTGTGACCCGTTGCGTAGACTTTAGTCTGCGCTACCATTGGTCATGTGTGACACCGCGCAGACTGAAGTCCGCGCTACGTTCACAGACTGAAGTCTGTGCTACGATAAGGCTATGCAAAAAGTCATTCTTATCACGGGTGCAAGTCGCGGCATAGGTGCGGCTACGGCGAAACTCGCGGGCGAACGCGGTTATGCCGTCGCGGTCAATTACCACAGCAATCGCGCCGCCGCTGACAAGGTCGTCAAACATATCGAACAAGCGGGCGGACGCGCGTTCGCCATCGCCGCCGACATCGCCGTCGAAGCCGAAGTCGTAGCGATGTTTGAAACCATTGATCGTGAACTCGGCGCGTTGCATGCGCTGGTCAACAACGCAGGCATTCTCGAAAAGCAATCCCGCCTTGAAGACATGGACGCTGCGCGTTGGCAGCGCGTCCTGGCAACCAACGTCACCGGCGCATTTGTTTGCGCGCGCGAAGCCGTCCGCCGCATGTCGTTGAAACATGCCCATAAGTATGGAGGACGCGGCGGAGCCATCGTCAACGTATCTTCGGCTGCTGCACGCCTGGGCGGCGCGTTTGAATACATTGATTACGCGGCGTCGAAAGGCGCGATTGACTCAATGACTTTGGGCTTGGCGAGAGAAGTGGCGACCGAAGGCATTCGCGTCAATGCCGTGAGACCGGGCGTAATCTATACCGACATTCACGCCACCGGCGGCGAACCCAATCGCGTCGAACGGGTCAAAGACAACGTTCCCATGAAACGCGGCGGTCAGGCGCTCGAAGTCGCACAAGCCATTCTGTGGCTGCTTTCTGAAGAGGCTTCTTATGTGACCGGCACGATCATGGATGTCGCTGGCGGTCGCTAAAACCTAACCTGAGAAACAGTAAAGAAAGGGCAGATTTTAGAGCCATATGCAGTTTTTATGCACCCGCGACCTTACCACGCTTGCGCCTGCCGCGTGGCTTACGTTATCTTCCGCCCATCAATGAATAACCACATTGAGTATTGATTGCCCAGGCGTTACCACCTGTTGCGCTTGAGACAAACCCGCAGAGTTCCATCCAAAGAGTATTTTCGGGCCAAGAGGATTTCAGAAAGCTCCCGAAAATAACGTCTTTCCTGAGAGCGCTTGCTCTCACCAGATTGATTCTCGGTTTCTTCGTAATGTGTGGCTGGCTTAACTGAAAAGTTACGCTGTCGTAAAACGTTCCCTCCAACGTTCAGCAAACGCCCGCTAGCGAAGCTACAGGATGCCCACAACACTGAAAATACTTAATGCGGTGTTCGAGATTTCGGCAAGCAGACGGTCAGACTGCTTGTACCCATTACAGCTAAAGCTCAACGCCTTCGCTGAAAGGCTTTGAGACGCAAGGAAGAGGAAGAACATGAACCGCAAATTGATTCGCACGACGCTCGCGCAAGTGAAAGAGCGCGAAATGCAAGCTCAACAAGAACGCCGTATGGCTCCGCCGCCGCAACAGCGTCCGCCCCAACAACATCGAGACCATCATCAACCGGCGGCAACGCCCGCCTCTAAAAAGAAAGCTCCGCCTGAGCAAACCAACGCGGAAAGCTTCTATTACAAGAAGCAGATGGAACAGCACACCGAGATGGTTGTCGTTTTGCAAGACGGCGAAACGTTGCACGGCACCATCGAGTGGTATGACAAGGCCAGCATCAAGCTCAATCGCAAGGATGAGCCGAACCTGCTGTTGCTGAAACACAACGTCAAATACCTTTACAAAGACCCCGAAGGCAAAGACGAATAATACGTTTTGCCGGATAACCATTTCTTACGCGGATGAGAGTCTCTCGCAGGCTTTCATCCGCGTTCGTGTTTACGCCCTCAATGAATCAACTCTCTCATCATTTGCCACGCATTGGCCTGACTGTCGGCGACCCGGCGGGCATCGGCCCTGAAGTCACGTTGAAAGCTGCGTTAAGCGACGAAGTACGCGCCGTTTGCCAGCCCGTCGTCATCGGCGACGCAGCGTATCTCAACGAGTGGGCTGCGCGTTTCGACTTGCCGCAACTTGCCGCCACACAATCACTGACCGGCGAATTGAAAGCGTCGTTGATTTACGATCTCAAAAACATCACTGCTCCGATTGCAATGGGCGTCGAGCAAGTTGCCGCCGGACGCGCAGCGGCTGATTACATTGAGACTGCCGTACGGCTGTGCCAGTCGGGCGAAATCGACGCGATGACGACGGCTCCGATCAACAAGAAGGCGCTGCATATGGCGGGAGTTCCCTTTCCCGGTCACACGGAATTTCTCGCGCACCTGACGAACACCGATGACTTTGCGATGACATTCATCGCGCCGAACCTGCGCGTAGCGTTG
>JAYSVR010000166.1:0-6791 GCA_043718445.1 Acidobacteriota bacterium
TGACAAAGAAAAGTGATGATGCACAATGCGTCGGACTCTGACAAGCTCTTACGCGAATCCGTCAGGTTCACCACCCACTGCTTATCCATCATTCATCGTTACTTATTGCCGCACTCGTATTTTATGCAAGGTTGGCAGATTCATCGGTGCCGTTTGTGTGGAAGTGGGTCGCTATGAATAATTCGCGTAATCTTGATCGTTGCTGGCGTTTATAGAACCAGCACTCAATCACCCCAGATACAAACTCTAGAAAAGGAAGAAGTGGAGGAATTATCCATTATGACGAAGTTGAGCTTTTCGATCTCACGCGCCCTGTTGTTGGGTGCGCTCTTGATTTTGCCCATTGCGGCTAGCGCGCAGGCACCAGATGAAAAACAAGCGGCCTTTGAACGCGAGTGGTATGCCGCCTGCAATCCCGCTACCGATAAGCAAAAGTGCTACGAGCTATCAAAGACATTGGTAGCTACATACCCTCAAAGCACTTATCTCAAATACGCCAAGGCGAAAGTGGATGACAAAGAGATCGGCGATCTTTGGGAACAGTTTCAAGCTGCCTTGAAAGACTATTACGCAGGTGCGCCTGAGACCGCTAAACTCGACAAGCTATTGAATGCAGGCGATGCCTTCTTGCAACGCAGACCTAACTACCCTTATGTAGTCGCGCAACAAGGATTAGCCGCTGTAGGAGCGGGATTGTCCGAAGTCTATAAAGACCATGCCAAAGTGAACAGCTACTTAGCCAAGGGGGCAACAACATTCGCAGCGGCCAACACGTCAGACGAAAAAGTAATGACGCAAAAAGATTGGACGAATTTCCGCGACAACATTATGGCTGCGGCTCCCCAGTTTATGGGCTGGAGCCTGATCCAATCCAAAGGCAGCCCTCAAGCGGCTTACGAAAATTTGACCATCGCCACCAAGGTCAGAAGCACTGACAACCCGAATATTGGTTGGAAAGACCCGCTTAATTATTACTTGCGCTCAAGCATCATCAACGACGAATACGTCGCTGCTAACAAGGAATACAACGCTTTATCTGATCTTGATAAAACGGGCGAACAGGGCAAAGCCGCGCTCACCAAGATCAACGGCATCATTGATCGTGTGTTGCCCGAATACGCGCGCGTAATGGCGACCGCCACCAAGCCGGAATATAAAGACTACTTGGCATACGCGAAAAACAATTTCGATCCGCTGTGGAAGTTCCGCACGGATGCGCCCGATAAAGCAGCGGCTTACCTGCAAAGTTATGTCGCTGACCCAACCATCGCTGACGTTGCGGTTCCGGCCAAAGCCGTAACGGACGCACCGCCTGCAAATATGCCGACTGGCACTGCGGGAGCAGTAAAAATGGTTGGTAAAGGCGGCGCACCTGGTGCTGCAACTGCTGGTGGAGCCAAACCTGCGGCAAACGGCAAAGCGAAACCTGCTGCCAAAAGCAACAAACGGAAACGCTAATCGTTTCTGTTCTTTCTGCTTTTTCCTGTGAAAGCCAGCTCTTCTCGCAAGGGCTGGCTTTCTTCGCGCTGAGGCTCTGTGCAAGAATGGCAATGCGTGAGTAACGAAGTCATCGAAGTCATAAACAACATGCAAACATTAACCGATACGGCGGGTGAAGCTGCGGCAAGCGCCGTTGCGCCTGTGTCCATCGTATCGGATACCTTGCTCGCGCCCAGCGCCGCCTTTGAAACACTCCTCAATCAGCTCGAAGGACTCATTCAATATCGTTTCACCAATCGCGCCTTGTTGCAGCGCGCCTTGACGCATCGTTCGTTCGCCAACGAACAGCCCGACCCGCGTCCGGCGCATAACGAAGCCCTCGAATTTCTGGGCGATGCCGTGCTGGAATTTCTCATCAGCGCATGGCTGCTGGAACTTTACCCTACGCAAAACGAAGGCACGCTCTCGAAGCTGCGCGCTTATGCCGTGAGCGCCGTCAACTTGCAAAAGCATGGCATCAAGCTCGGCTTGGGCAATTACCTGTTGCTCAATCGCGGCGAAGAAAAAACCGGCGGACGCAGCAAGATGGCTTTGCAGGTTGACGCTTATGAAGCGTTGCTCGCCGCCATCTATCTCGACGGCGGCATCGAAGCGGCTAAAGTATTCGTGCGCCGCGAGTTTGCGCAAACCTTCAAAGTGATTGATCCGCAAAATCTGGCGATGGCTGATTACAAAACGGCCTTGCAAGAAAAGCTGCAAAGCGCCGGACTGCCTACGCCCAATTACGCCATCGTCGAAAGCCTGGGGCCTGATCATCACCGCATCTTCCAGATCGAATTGCGCGTCGCCGGCCAGTGCATCGCGCGCGGACAAGGCACGACCATCAAAGGCGCGCATCAAGCGGCGGCGGCGGCGGCAGTCGCCAGCCTGGACAACCAGCTTGAACGGTTGCGCGAGGCTTACGCGTTGCAATCAGCAGTAGAAGTGGCAGAAGTCGAACCCAAGGCAGAGACGGCTTACGTCACACACGAACTCGAACCACTAACCTTTGGCGAACCAGTCGCGGAACCGGCTGAACCGCTCTCAACCTGATTCAAAAAATCTATGTCAACCTCTGACGATACAGCTAAAGACCGCGTACGTGATTCCATAACTAACGATCCTTTCGTTTCGCCCGCGCCGCCCAAAACCATTGTGCGCGAATACGCCGAACAGTTTTTGATCACGGTGGTGATGGCGCTATTCCTGATGACTTTCATCACGCAAGCCGTACAAGTTCCGACCGGCTCAATGCAAAACAGTATCTTCATCGGCGATCACTTTTTCGTGAACAAGTTTATCTTCGGACGCACGACGCCCTTGATTGGCAGGCTGTTGCCGACGCGCGAAATCAAACGCGGCGACATTATCGTGTTCAAGTTTCCGTCCGACCCAAAGGTGAATTACGTGAAGCGCGTGATTGGCTTGCCCGGCGACACCGTCGAAGTCAAAGACACAACCGTATTCGTCAACGGTCAGCCACTGCCCGAACAACAAGTGACAATCAACATCAATAAAAACACCACGACAGCGCAACCTGAAGTCAAAACCGATCCCGCGCCGGCTGGAGCCACTTATAAGATTTACCTCGATCAAGCTGCGCGCGGCATGGAGTCGTCCGCAAAATACGCCGTAGACGGCCCTGTCACCGTGCCTGCCGATAGTTACTTTGCGATGGGCGACAGCCGCGATAACAGTTTGGACAGCCGCTTCTGGGGATTCGTGCCGCGCAGCAACATCATCGGCCACGCGCTTTATGTTTACTGGTCATACAACCCGACAGACGAAGACCGTGAACATTCAGGCAATCCGGTGTCGGATATTCTGATGCATTCCAACTGGCGGCGTACCGGCACGGCGATTAAGTGATGACGCAACCTGAGACTACCAAAAAAGATAAAGCAAAATCCCTGCTGCCGCTCGTGCTAGCAGGGATTTTTGGCATTTACTACGTCTCAAATGGGCAGCCACAGGCATTTTATGACTACACGCTGCGCATCGCCGAAGCCTTCCTGTCAGGACAATTGGGACTGATGGAAGAGCCGCCTCCCCATTTGAACGAGATGATCCCGCTTGACGGCAAGTGGTATTCAGCCTTTCCGCTCGGCAGCGTAATCACGATGTTACCCATCGCTTTGCTTAAGCGCTTCGGCTTGCTCCAAAACTTCCCCGGTTTCGCCCTTGCAGGCATCCTGGCCTTTCTCACCGCGCAACTGGTTTACGCTTTGTCGGAACGCTATGAACTCAGCGCCGCGCGCCGTTATTTGCTCGCGTTGCTGCCGGTGTTGGGCACGTGGATGTGGGCGAACCTCGCCTTCGCGGGCGCGTGGCAGATCGCACTTGGCGTTGCCGTCGCTGCCCAACTCGGCGCGCTGTATTTTCTGTTAGTCAAAAAGAATTACTGGCTCGCGGGCACATGCTTCGCGCTGGCGTTCGGCAATCGCACTGAAATCCTGCTACTCGCGCCTTTATTCATTTATTTGATTTGGCGCGAACTGCCCGCACTCCGCACTCCGCACTCCGCACTCCGCACTCCGCACTTATGGGCTTTTATCGCTGCTCCCTTCCTGCTGGGCCTGGCGACGCTGGCTTATAACTACGCACGGTTTGATTCGCTGACGGATTTCGGCTACGCGCGCATCCCCGGCGTATTGGAAGAGGCGGAGTATCGTGACGGCATCTTTTCGCTTTCGGCGATTCCGCTTAATGCCAAAGAAATGTTGCTAACCGGATGGTATCGGTTAGATAGCTACCCATATTTTTTACCTACTGGTGGAGGCGGTTCGATTTTTCTGAGTTGCCCATTTCTCTTATTTCTTTTTCGGCCAACTGCACGTGATAAACAACTGCGTTGGTTGGCCGTGCTTGCGATAGTTATTTTGACTTTTGTTTTGTGGTGTCATGGCAATCCGGGCGGGTGGCAATACTCTTATCGTTACGCGATGGTCTTGCTGCCGTGGATGATGGTGATCTTGATCGAAAATAGTCCGAGCCGCGTTTCGGTTTTAGAGTGGGTGTTGTTTACGGCTTCAGTGGCAATCAATGCGTGGGCGACATATTTGTTTTTGCGGTCGGAATTTATGCGGTACTGAAAAAAACAGCGGTGGACGCTTCAGCGCCCACCGCTATCAAGGAGTCCATCAACTAAGCACCAGCTACGGAAGTAACTCGTTAAAACTTATTGCCCTTTCGTCGTGAAGAAATAACTCACGCCAATGATAAAGGTGTTTTGATCGCCTTTGCTGATTCCGCGCGAATTCGTGAAGACATTGGCATCTGAAAAGTCGCGGCGGAATTCGACACGCGTGATGAAGTTATCTTTGAGTTTGAATTCCTGCGTCAGCGTGATGTCTTTGATCGTTTGCCCCGTACCCGTGCGAATGCCGTCGCGGTCGCGCAAGACTTCAAAGCGCGGCGAGAAAGCCAGATTGGGCGTGAAGGCATATTTGAAATAGCCCGCATAACCCTGCCACTTGCCGCGCGTGCTGAATTTCGCGCCGTTGTCGCCGTCGCTGCCGAAGACCATATTGCCCAGCAACGTGAACTTGTCGGTCACATAAACCGTCGCAACGGTATCGGCTACGTGGCGTACGTTGTCGCGTAACGAAACATCCGGCACATTCGCCAACGGAGCTTCTTTGCCGACGAGGTAAGTTTGATTGAGCGCGAATTTTTTCGTCGGCGTGAGCGACAGTTGGAAGCCGCCGGTCTTGCCCGTCTTCACGTTGTTCTCATACAGGTTGTCCCAGCCGTTCATCAGGAAGCCGGTCAACGCAACCTTGTCGTTGAAAGCGTATTTCGTCCGCAGCCCCGCGTGGTAATAAGGCCCGTAAGTGAAAAGCAACGCGCGCGAATAGTTGAAATTGTCTTTGGTCTCGATGACTTCGGCGCCGACCGGCGTATAGAACTTGCCGAAATCGAACGTCAGTCCGTTGCCGACGGGCGCAACGTAACTGGCATAAGCCTGCAAGACATGTTTCGTCGCATCGTTGCGGCTCGCATCGCTGACCGAAATGATGCGGTCTACGGTTTCGCCGACGCCGAGGTCTACGCGAAAGCCGAGCGGGTTTTCTTTCGAGTTCTTGCGCTCCAACCGAATCGAAGCCAACTGCAAACTGAACGCATTGTGCCGCACGTCGAACGCGCGATTTTGCGTGAACATATCCACTTTGTTGCTGTTGTAACCGTAATAGCCATCCACGATGCCACTGACTTCTACGTCTTTGAAAAAGTTCAGTACACCTGCGTTGGGGTCTGGCTTCGCGTCTTGCACGGTAGCGGTGTTGGTTGCTGCGGCAGGCGCGACCGTTGCGCCAATGACAGGCACTTTGACGGCGAAGCTTCCTGCCGCAGCTTCAGCCGCCGTGGTGGTAACGACTGTATCTTTGCTCGGCGTCGAACCAACGCCAGTCAATTGCGAAATCTTTTCTTCTAACGCCCGCACGCGCTCTTCGAGCAATTCGATGATGCGGCCCGTCTCAGATTTAGTCTCAGATTTAGTTTCAGTTTTGGCGGCTTCGCGCGCGTCTTTTTTCGCGTCTTTGCCGTTCTCACCTGGTTTATTCTCAGTCACGACAGGCTTATCACCCTTCAACTCGTCCAGCGTAGAAGCCAAGCCAGTCAACGGACTGAAAACCAGACTGCCGATAAGTGCGAGGTTCAAGCCGATGAACCTTGCCGATGATTTGCGCTTGATGCGCGGGGAAAATTGCTGCGTAAACATTATGAATTTATCTCCTGTCCAATCTTGTTACGGAGGGTGTGGCACAAGATGCCTCTGGTGCCTTGAATAAATAAGCGCCGGGTTGCCGCACAAGATACCATCTTGTGCTACAGCTTAGACGGCGTTCACGCCCTGTTCGCCGGTGCGAATGCGCACGGCTTCGTCTACGGGAAAGATAAAAATCTTGCCGTCGCCGAACTTGCCGGTGCGCGCGGTTTTGACGATTGCGTCAGTCGCTTGTTCGACCAGTTCGTCGTCAACGACGACTTCGACCTTGAGCTTGGGAACGAATTCAACCTTGTATTCGCTGCCGCGATAAACTTCGGTGTGGCCTTTCTGGCGTCCGAAACCTTTGACTTCACTGATGGTCATGCCTTGCACGCCCAGGGCTTGCAGCGCGTCTTTCACGCTTTCCAGCAAGTGCGGGCGAATGATTGCTTCTAGTTTTTTCATGGATATCTTGCCTCTTCAGGAAGGTAGGGCAGGTTCGAAACCCATGTGCGCCAGGATAAGCCTAAGTCCTTTGAAATCAGTGCTATGTTATTGGCCCGCCAAGCGTTGCATCTGCTTGCTAGGTGGCTCAAAGCCG
>JAYSVR010000167.1:0-22922 GCA_043718445.1 Acidobacteriota bacterium
CTGATGGGTACGCCTTACGAACCCGATACGCGCGGCGCGATTCTGTTTATCGAAGACGTAGGCGAAGCGCCTTACCGCATTGATCGAATGCTCACGCAATTGCGACTGGCGGGAAAGCTGCAACAAGCCGCTGGCATAGTATTTGGCGAATGCGCTGATTGCGGCGCGGGCGATTACAAACCGTTTGTGGCGGCGGGCTTTTCGTTGGGCGAAACGGTAGACGCGATTTTGGGCGAGTTAACAATTCCCGTGCTGGCCGGGCTGACCATCGGACACACCGACGATCAATTGACATTGCCGCTGGGCGTGATGGCTACGCTGGATGCCGAGGCAGGAACATTGGAACTGAAAGAAAGCGCGTTGAACGGATAGTCAACCACGGGGTTCACGGGGGACACGAGGATTTTTTGGGTAGGGCTGGGCAGTCAGTATGCTACCCGCTACCAATTCATAGCCCAGACCTTTCCCCTCATCCCCGTGTCCCCCGTGGCTGATTCGCTTTGATAACTGAGCAGCCATTTCTCAATCAGCGTTGCACCAGCTTCATCATGCCGGGCAGATAGCGATCACCGGTCGCAGCGCCCACCGGCAGGCGTTCGTTGAGCCACGCCAGCTCATCCGTCGAGAGTTTCACGTCCGCCGCCGCGAGGTTTTCGCGCAAATACGTCAATCGTTTCGTACCCGGAATCGGCACGATGTCAGCGCCTTGATGCAACACCCAGGCGAGCGCGAGTTGGCCGGGCGTGATGCCTTTTTGCGCGGCGAGTTCTTTCACGGCTTCGACGAGTTTCAGGTTGTGCGCGAGGTTGTCTTCGTTAAAGCGCGGCGAATTGGTGCGCCGCCAATCGCCTGCTTCAAAGTCATCGAGGCTGGTGTATTGCCCCGTCAGAAAGCCGCGTCCCAGCGGAGAGAACGGCACGAAGCCGATGCCAAGTTCGCGCGCGATGGGCAGGATGTCACGCTCTATGTCGCGTTCCCACAACGAGTATTCATATTGCAGCGCGCTGATCGGATGAACCGCGTGCGCGCGACGAATGGTTTCTGCGCCTGCTTCTGACAAGCCCAGATAACGCACCTTGCCCGCCGCTACGAGTTCAGCCATTGCGCCGACGGTGTCTTCGATGGGCACGTCGGGGTCTACGCGGTGTTGATAAAAAAGGTCAATGCAATCAATGCCGAGCCGTTGCAACGAAGCGTCGGCTACGGCTTTGACATTTTCAGGGCGGCTGTTCAAACCGCGCGCCTGGCCTTCCGTGAAGTTAAAGCCGAACTTCGTAGCGACAATCGCTTGCTCGCGTTTGCCCTTGAGCGCCCGGCCCAGCAGCTTTTCGTTTTCAAACGGGCCGTAAATTTCCGCCGTGTCGAAAAAGTTCAAGCCGCGTTCGAGCGCCTCGTGAATCACGGCGATAGATTCGGTTTCGTTCGGCGCGCCATACGCCCAACTCATTCCCATGCAACCCAAGCCTAACGCCGATACGGTTAAGCCTGATTGTCCCAGCTTGCGTTGTTCCATTTGCTCCCCTTGAAAATTTTTCGTTTCGATGTTTGTTTATCGAGCGGTTGATTAACCTCATCACTCCCAATCAACCGTCGTAGGAAAACAATAAAAGCAGGAGGATAAAAATGAAAGCCGTGCGCATTCACGCCTTTGGCGGGCCAGAGGTTTTACAAATTGATGAAATCGCCACCCCCGTGCCGCAAGCGGGTGAAGTGTTGGTCAAGGTCGCTGCGGCGAGTGTGAACCCGGTGGATTGGAAAGTTCGCGCGGGTTATTTGCAGGCCGTATTCAAGCAAAGTTTTCCGATTGCGCTGGGCGAAGATTTCGCAGGCACAGTCGCATCCGTGGGCGCTGATGTAACTGACGTGAAAGTCGGCGATGAAGTTTACGGTTCGATCTCGGTCGTGCGCGGCGGGTCGTGTGCCGAATACCTCACTGCGGCGACGAATGATTACGCGCTGAAACCCAAGTCGCTCGATTTCGCACAGGCGGCTTCGCTCGGCGTAGCGGCGCTGACCGCGTGGCAAGCCTTTGACACAGCGGGGTTGAGCGCAGGACAAAAAGTTTTGATTCACGCGGCGGCGGGCGGCGTAGGCTCGATGGCCGTGCAACTCGCCAAAGCACGCGGCGCTTATGTCATCGGCACGGCTTCGGCGCGCAACGCTGAATTCGTGAAAGGCTTGGGCGCGGATGAAGTGATTGATTACGCAACGACGAAGTTTGAAGACGTAGTGAAAGACGCCGACCTGGTTTTCGATTTGATGGGCGGCGACACGCAAGCGCGTTCTTACGGCGTCGTGAAACGTGGCGGCTGGCTAGTGTCGGCGGCGCAACCGCCCGATGCCGCGCAACTCGCTGCGCACGGCTTGCGAGGGCTGATGATCGGAATGCGTCCTGACAGGTCGCTCTTCGATCAACTGACGGCGTTGATCGAAGCGGGCAAAGTGAAACCCATCATCGAAACCGTGTTGCCATTGGCTGAGATTGCGAAGGCGCACGAACTCAGTCAGACCGGACGTACGCGCGGCAAAATCATTTTGACGATGGCGTAAAGCTACGCCATCAATTCATTCATTTAACAGGAAGAAGGAGAACTTATGAGTACGAAAAAAGTAGCTTTAATCACCGGTGCCAACAAAGGCATCGGCTTTGAAACAGCGCGTCAGTTAGGCAAGCAAGGCATCACGATTCTGGTCGGCGCGCGCGACGAAAAGCGCGGCACTGAAGCCGTCAAGACCTTGCAAGCCGAGGGCGTAAACGCACAGTTCTTGCATGTGGACATGAGCGACGCGACGACGTTCACCAACGCGGCGAAATTCATCGAAGACAAATTCGGCAAGCTCGACATCCTCATCAACAACGCAGGCGTGTTGATGGATTACGGCGTCGCCGTTTCGGCGTCGCCACTGGCAAGCTGGCGCGCTACGTTTGAGACGAACGTCTTTGCGGTGGTCGAACTCACGCAAACCTTGTTGCCGCTCGTCAAAAAGAGCGACGCCGGACGCATCGTCAACCTGACCAGCATCCTCGCATCGCTCGCGTTGAACAGCGATCCGACTTCGCCGATTGGGCCGAGCGTGCCGACGCATACTTCTTATAACGCCTCGAAAGCGGCGTTGAATATGTTCACCGTCCATCTGGCGGCTGAACTCAAAGACACCAAAATCAAAGTGAACGCGGCACATCCGGGCTGGGTCAAAACCGATATGGGCGGCGCTGAAGCTCCGATGGAATTGGTGGACGGCGCGCAGACTTCGGTGGCGTTGGCGACGTTGGGCGAAGACGGGCCGACGGGCGCTTACATCCATATGGGCGAAGCGTTGCCGTGGTAATTGGTTCGTGCCCCTCAACAACTCGAAAGCCAGACACTAAAGAAAAGAGTACGGAACAGACGGAAATAACAGAACAAACGGAAAAGAACTGAACATAAAGAATGCTTCCGTCTGTTCCGTCTGTTCCGTCTGTTCCGTTATTTCCGTCTGTTCCGTACTCTCTCTTCTGCCTCGGCTTTCAATCAATTTTTTGACAGGAGAAGAAAACATGAAAGGCAAAGTAGCACTAATCACCGGCGGTACGGCTGGCATTGGACGCACGACGGCATTGGCCTTCGCGCGTGAAGGCGCGAAAGTCGCCCTCAGCGGTCGCCGCGAAAAAGAAGGCAACGAAGTCGTCGCCGAAATCAAGGCGGCGGGCGGCGAAGCGATCTTCATCAAGACCGACATCGCCCAAGATGCCGAAGTCAAAGCAATGGTCGAACAAACGGTCGCGGCCTTCGGGCGGTTGGATTACGCCTTTAACAACGCGGGCATAGAGCAGAACAGCGCGGCCACCGCGAAACAAACCGAAGAAGAGTTTGACCGCGTGATGAATACCAACGTCAAAGGCGTATGGCTTTCGCAGAAATACGAAATCGCCGCGATGTTGAATAACGGCGGCGGCGCTATCGTCAATAACTCTTCGGTTGCCGGATTGATCGGCATGGCGGGGATGGGCATTTATATCGCCAGCAAACACGCCGTCATCGGGCTGACCAAGGCGACCGCGCTCGAAGTCGCTAAGAAAGGCATTCGCGTAAATGCGGTTGCACCGGCGGCCATCGAAACGCGTATGTTCAACGATTTCGCCAAGACCGATGAACAGCAAAAAATGATGGCTTCGCTGCATCCGATTGGGCGCATCGGCAAGCCCGAAGAAATCGCCGAGGCCGTGGTGTTTTTATGTTCTGACAAGGCTTCATTCATCACCGGCGAAACGCTCGCGATTGATGGTGGCTGGACAGCGCAATAGTGTGAATTTAAGTAGTAACGACTTTAGTCGTTTCATCACAGAACGACTAAAGTCGTTACTACGATACGAGCAACGAGGGACGTGCCATGAAAATCGGCTGGTTAATCGCGGCGCTGCTCGCGGCAACGATCATTCCGGCGCAAGCGGCGATGAACGCCAAGATGCGCGAATTCGTCGTTAATCCGATGTATAGCGCCATGATTAATTTCAGCGTCGGCGCCTTGATGGGATTGATCGTCACTGCCGTTACGGTTTGGCGCGGCGAACCGGGCAACTGGCGCGGCGTCGTGCAAGCACCGTGGTGGGCGTGGGGCGGCGGCGTAGTCGGCATGATTTTCGTCACGATTGCGCTGCTGGTCGTACCGCGCATCGGTTCAGCAACCTTTTCCGCCGTGATCGTAGCCGGTCAATTGATTGGCGCACTTTTGCTCGATCATTACGGCTGGCTGGGCTTGCCGCAAAGTTCGATCACGCCGACGCGCATTAGCGGCGCGCTGCTGTTGCTGGCGGGCGTATGGCTGATGCAACGTCACTGATTATGAAGTTAGTGGAATGTGTCCGACGATTTCGAGTTCGAAGCCTTCGAGGGCAGAAAGTTTCGGCGGACGGTTAGAAAGCAGCTTGAGTTTGCGCACGCCCAACTCGTGCAGTATTTGCGCGCCCGTGCCGTAATCGCGCAAGGTTTTCATCGGGTCTGAATGTTCTTTGGCTTCACTGGCGCGTTGCACGCTGGGTTCGCGGTAATCGCGCAACTGCCGCGCGAGGCCAACGCCGCGCGTTTCCTGTTTGAGATAAAGCACTACGCCGCGTCCCGCCGCGCGGATGTGTTGCAACGCCGCTTGCAATTGCGCGCCGTGATCGTCGCGCAAACTGCCGAACACATCGCTCAACACCGATTGCGCATGCACCCTAACCAGCGTCGCCTCTTCAGCGTTGATCTCGCCCAACACCATCGCCAGATGCACTTCGCCGTTCAATAAATTTTCAAACGCAACGGCTTTGAATTCGCCGTGAATCGTCGGCACGTCGGCTTCGGTCACGCGGCGCACGCAGACTTCGTTTTGCATGCGATAACGAATCAGGTCGGCGACCGAAATGATTTTGAGATCGTGTTTCGCTGCGAAAATTTCGAGCGCAGGCAAGCGCGCCATCGTGCCGTCGTCGCTCATGATTTCGCAGATGACGCCCGACGGATTAAGCGAGGCAAGGCGCGCGAGGTCTACGCTGGCTTCGGTCTGGCCGGGACGCATCAACACGCCGCCATTGCGCGCGCGCAGCGGGAAGATATGTCCGGGACGCACGATGTCAGACGGCTTCCCTGCCGGATTCACCGCCGCCAACACCGTCGCCGCGCGATCAGCCGCCGAGATGCCCGTCGTCACGCCGTGGCGCGCTTCAATCGAAACCGTGAACGCCGTGCCGAAACCTGAACCGTTCTCGCCTTCTGAAACCTGCAAAGGCAGATTCAAAAAATCGCAGCGGTCTTCGGTCAACGGCAAACAGATCAAGCCGCGCCCTTCGCGCGCCATGAAGTTGATAATTTCAGGCGTGACTTTCTCAGCCGCGCACACCAGATCGCCTTCGTTCTCGCGGTCTTCGTCATCCACGACGATGACGATGCGTCCGGCGCTGATGTCAGCAATAGCTTGTTCGATAGGAGCAAAAGGCATAGTGCTTTGGTGAGCAAAACTAAGTTTCAATTGGCGCTCAAGGCGTTTGGTTGAGCTTACTCGTAACCGTCAAGGTTGGATCATCAGAGTTATATTTAGAACTTTGTCCGTCGAAAAGAATCAGTTCAGCTTTTCCGCTCAACGTGAGCGTCTGCCCATCCCAACTGCCTGTTAGGCCATTACTCAAACTCGGACGTTTTTCTGGTGAAGCCTGACGTTGGCGTTCCGAAAAGTTGAAGGTGATAACTGAAGCGTTGCGATTCGCCTTGCCCCCGATTTCATAGGTGAACACGTTGCCTTGTGCGTCTTTCATTTGCGCCGTGCCCTCGAAACCGCCTTCAGCAAGATAGCTTTCTCGTCCGCCTGGAAGGTAATTCTCGCGCAGCAAAGTGAGTTCCAGCGAGCGCGTGCCGTATTCACCGAAATTGATTGGCCCGCGCCACGTTCCCGTCAACGTCGGACGCCCAAACCACGCATGCGCCCACGGATAACTCACACCGTCGAGCAATTCTGCGCCATAGCGATAACCGAACAAGGTCAGCCCAGCCATGAGGCAGAGCAAAAGAATTCTGAGAATTTTCGGCATACACAATCCGTTCGACCGGTATTCAATAACCAAGCTCGCTTAATTTTTGCAGCGTCAGCGCAGATGCTTTGGGCGTTTGCATCGTTTTAAACTGCAAGAGGTTCTCAACGTATTTCGCAATGATGTCTACTTCCAGATTCACCGCCGCGCCGCTGGTGAGCGAACTCAAATTCGTCATCTGCCACGTATGCGGAATCACCGCGATCTCAAACCAGCTTTCGCCAAGCGCGGCAATCGTGAGACTGATGCCGTCCACCGCAATCGAACCTTTCTCGACCAGATAGCGCGCGAGTTCTGTTGGGAAGCCAATGCGCACCGTCCAGCCTTCGCCGATGGGTTGCGCAGAGATGAGATGGCCCGTGCCGTCTACGTGGCCTTGCATGATGTGTCCGCCCAGCCGTGTCGTGGGCAACAACGCACGTTCGAGATTCACCCGCGTACCCACGACAGCTTGTCGCAAGCTCGTACGCTTGAGCGTTTCGGCAGACAAGTCAGCGGCAAAACTGTCCGCCGTTTTTTCGACGACGGTGAGGCATACGCCGTTGACCGCGATGCTGTCGCCCAGCTTGGCGTCGTGCGTGACGGTGTGCGCCGCGACAGTTAATCGCGCTCCGTTAGTGATGTTGGTTAAGCGGCGAATCGCGCCGACTTCTTCGACAATTCCGGTAAACATTGAGCCGTTTTCAGTTTTCAGTTTTCAGTTTTCAGTTTTCAGTTTGGCTGCAATCAGTTGCAACATTTGCGCTACGACTTCTTCAATCGGCAGCGCGGAGGAATCCAAATAGATCGCGTCAGCCGCCATCATCAGCGGCGAATCGGCGCGCGTCTTGTCGCGGTGATCGCGGGCTTCGATTTCGGCTTGCGTATCTTTGAGCGCGCCCGTGTTGACGCCTTTCGTCAGGTCTTCGGTGTGGCGACGCGCGGCGCGCGCAACGGACGAAGCATCAAGATAAATTTTGATGTCAGCGTTCGGGAACACCTGCGTACCGATGTCGCGGCCTTCCATCACTACGCCGCCCGCTTGTCCCATCGCCTGTTGTTGCGCGACCAGCGCACGGCGCACCGCCGGAATCGCCGACACAACCGAAGCCGCTTCGCTGACCGTCGGCGTAGCAATCGCTTCCGTGATGTCTTCACCCTCAAGCAAGACGCGTGTGTTGTCTACGGTTCCGGTGAGTTCGATGCGAACGGTTTGCGCGAGCGCCCCGATGTCGTCTGTTTGGATGGCTTCGGTTTCATTGAGCGCAAAGCCGCGTTGCAAGGCGGCGAAGGCTACGGCGCGATACATCGCGCCGGTGTTGATGAACAGATAATTCAATTGCCGCGCCAGCTTTTTGGCAATCGTGCTTTTGCCCGCGCCCGCTGGGCCGTCAATAGCGATGATGAGTTTGCGTTCGGTCATAAATTTGAGCCACGAATTTACACGAATTACCACGAAGATTGGAACAGCAAGCCATTCGTGAAAATTGGTGTGAATTCGTGGCTAAGTTTTTCAGCCTTCGTCAGCGAGTAACTCTTTCAGCATCCGTTCTGGGTGAACTAAAAACTCTTTCGTCACGCGGTAATGCTCGGTCTCTTCGTAACGCGTTTCGGTGTAGCCATTCGCATCCAACTGATAAATCTTCGCGCCCGGATAGGCCAACAAGATCGGCGAGTGCGTAGCGATGATGAACTGCGAACCGTCCTGCACCAAATCATAAATGCGGCGCAAGACCGCGAGTTGTCGCATCGGCGAAAGCGCGGCTTCAGGTTCGTCAAGCATGTACAAGCCATTGCCACCGAACCGTTTCATCAGCAAAGTCAAAAAAGATTCACCATGCGATTGTTCGTGCAACGAACGGTTGCCGTAACCTGACACGCCGAGTTCATCAACTTGCGTGGCAACGTTGAAAAAACTTTCCGCCCGCAAAAAGAATCCGTCTGTGGGACGAGAAGTGGAACGCGCCAAGCGAATGTTTTCGTGCAAATCGGAATGCGAGTCTCGCGTAGAAAAATTGAAATTGATCGAGCCGCCTTCTGCATTAAACCCCCAGCGCACGGCAATCGCTTCAAGCAACGTAGACTTTCCTGAACCGTTTTCGCCAATCAAAAACGTCACGTCCGCGTGAAAGCGCATCAAGTCGAGCGAGCGCACGGCGGCGAGCGAATAAGGGTACGCGCTGAAATCTAACTCGACATCGTCTTTGAGCGAGACGCTTTGCAGGTAAGGTTTGATCGGGCCTCTAGGCATTGCTTCTGGCGGCTCTGCCGCAGTGATGTGCGGAAAGGCTATGCCTTTCCGAGAAAGTCGTTTTTGGTTTTCGGGCTACGCCCGCAACCGTCGCCGAGCCAGTGACGCTGGGGGCGTAGCCCCTCGCCTTTATCAGGCAACGCGGAAAGGCACAGCCTTTCCGCACATCACTGCGGCACAGCCGCACAATCAACGTACGAGAATTTCTTTGACGATCAAGAGTGTCTTCTCAATATCCGCTTTGCTCACGTCGTAATGCGTCAGCATCCGCATCACTGTCGGACTGATGCCGTTCGCCAATACGCCGCGCGCTTTGAGTTCGTGCGAGAACTCTGCCGTCGCCATGCCCGTCGCCGCGATGTCGAAAATCACAATATTGGTTTCGACGGATGCCAGATTGACCGCCACACCGCGCAACTCTCTTAACCCTTCGGCCAGGCGGCGCGCATTGGCATGATCTTCGATGAGCAACTTGGGCGAGTCTTCGAGCGCGATCAATCCGGCGGCGGCCAGTACGCCGACTTGGCGCATGCCTCCGCCTAAGAGCTTGCGCCAGTTTTTGGCCTCGCGGATGAAATCCGTAGTGCCGACAATTAACGAACCAACCGGTGCGCCCAAGCCTTTCGACAAACACATCGAAACCGAATCGAAAGGCCGCGCAATCTCAGCCAATGAAACGTTCAGCGCGACGGCGGCATTGACGACGCGCGCGCCGTCGAGATGCAAGGGCAAGCCGAGCGCGTGAACTCCGTCGCTGATCGTTTGCGCCACGTCGAGCGGCATCACCGATCCGCCCGCCATGTTGTGCGTATTCTCCAACGCCACCAGCGAAGTCGGCGTCACGTAATAAGGTGCGCTGTGATGCAGCGATCCCTTAATCAAATCCCACGTCAGCAAGCCCGCGTCGCCGCGTACCGGACGAAACGTCACGCCCGACAACACCGCCGACGCGCCCATTTCGTAATTGAAAATATGGCTGCGCTCTTCGAGTAAGACCTCAGTGCCGGGGCGCGTGTGCAACTTGACGCAAATCTGGTTGCCCATCGTTCCCGACGGCACAAACAGCGCGGCGGACTTTCCGAAAAGTTCGGCGGCGCGTTCCTGCAAGCGGTTGACGGTCGGGTCTTCGCCATAAACGTCGTCGCCGACTTCGGCATCGGCCATCGCACGCCGCATCGCAGGCGTAGGTTTCGTCACAGTGTCGCTGCGTAAATCAATTAAGTTCTTAGGCATCATTTCATCTCACCATTTCATTATGACCGCAATGGTTTGCACCGCCGCTGGGTCGTCGGGAAAAATCACAGGCAATGGTTTGGTACGTCGCACGCTCTCGCCCTGCCGCTCGACCATCACTTTCACCGGACAGCCACAGGCGCTGTAAATAAACGTGACTTCGCGTTCTGCGCCGCTCGGCCACACGTCGCGCAGCTTTTGCTGAGAGTTTTGCAAATAAATATCCAGCACCGAACCGCCACCGCCGCGCGCGCCGTCCAGCACGTGATTACCGCCTTGCCCATTGGCTACGTAAATCATCAGGTTCTTTTGTCCGGCGGGCGGATCGCCGGGCTTGCCGATGCGCGCTTGCCAGATGAGTTGTCCGTTGCGCTTGTTGCGCAAATAAGCGACGCCCGATTTCTCGCTGCTCACGTGCATTGAGATGTGCAACTTCTTGCCGTCCGCCGTCGGTTCGCCGTAAGCATCGAGAATCGCGAACGTACGCCCCTTGCCATCATCCGCCGCATAACCGCGTTCGATCTGTTGCAAGGCTTCGGCAATCGAAGGTACGGGCTGACCGAAGTCGAGTTCTTCCGTCACCATCACCGCCTGCGCGATAGTCATTTGATAAGGCGTCGCGCCCACGTTCGGCACCGTCGGCGGTTGTGTAGGCTCCACCACTGGCGCTGCGGCAACCGGCACCGTCGGCGGCGCACTCGCCGAAGAAGTGTTGTCGGTGCGGTTGCGATAAAAGATCGTCACCGCCACGCTCAACATCAATACCATCGCGCCTATCGCCAACCATTGTTTGGCTCCGAACGAAGCGGCGGCAGGTCGCGCCTCTGTTGCCGATTGGGCTTTCGCGTTTTTCTTAGCCACGTAAAAAATCCTCTTGCCGATGTGATCGCTCAAACATGAGCGTGACGGGAAAATAACACCTACAGTTCCTCTCGAACAATACGCCGGGCAATTTGAAACTACTGGCTAGAAGGAAACCTGCTGCGTTAGACTCCACGCCATCAAACCACATCAACTGTCGCTTCTCGTTCTCGGAGGTTCTCTTATGTTACTGACTTTCCTGTTGGGCTTTCTGCTCAATGTCGCTTCGCCCCAAACCACGTATTTGATTCAAGGCCGTGTAGTAGATGAGCGCGGCAATGCGGTCAGGGATATGCGCGTTACGTTGACGACCGATACATTTTCCAACATCGGTACGGTGATGACCGATGTCACGGGACGCTATCAACAGAAACCCGTTTTGCGCGGGACGTATATGTTGCAAGTTGAAGCAGGCGGCACGAATTACGAGATAGAGCAACGCCGCATAGACCTCGCGTCTTATTCCGACGCGCGACCGGGGCGCGAAGTCGTGTTGCAAGATTTCACCCTAAAATTTGCCAAGGGCAAAGCCCCGGCAGCGAATCCGAACGAAGTCATTTTCGCGCAAAGCGTACCCGACGCGGCACAAGCCGAATACAAACAGGCGGTCGAGTCAGTAAATGCGGGCAAAGCCGACGATGCGTTGGCGGCCTTACAGCGCGCGGTAAAATCTTTCCCCGATTACTTTCAGGCGCTCGAAACGCTCGGCACTTTGCAAGTCAACCGTCAGGAATTCGAGCCTGCAATACAAACGCTGAGGCACGCTTTAGAGATCAATCCCAAAGCTGGCAACAGTCATTATTCGCTGGGCCTGGCACACCTCAACCTGAAGCACTGGCCTGCTGGTATCGAATCGTTGCGCAAAGCTACGACTTACAACCCGACAATGGCGAACGCGCACCTGATGTTGGGTTATTGCTTTATCAGCAATCGCCAATTCGCCGATGCCGAAGCTCCGCTCAAGCAATCTTATCAACTCGGCGGGGCGAAGATGGCCGACGCGCAACAATATCTCGCGGTGATTTACGACAAGCTGGGGCGTTATAAAGAGGCGGCGACCGCGTTGGAAGTTTATGTGAAAGACCTGCCCAAAGATCGTGAAGCCGATAAAGAGAAGTTCAAACAGTTAGCTGACCGGTTGAAGAAAAAAGCCGAAGCCGAAAAGAAATAAACTGCCAACAACTGTTCCAACAAAAAGAGCCGCCTGATCGAATGAATCAGACGGCTCTTTTATTTCGTCACCCTGAAGCGTCAGCTTCAGCCTTCTTTTTAGAAGAAGAAGTGAACCCCCAAGCGGATGTTGCGCGGGCCTTGATAGGCATTCGCCAAACCGAAGCGCGGATCCAGACGGATGGTCGTCTTATCCTTGACGTTTTGCGGATCGGTGTTGAACTCACGAATCTTTGCGTTCACGTCGAAGCCCTTAAAGAAAGCAGCTTCGTTCGGAAACTGGATTTCGTTGTCGTTCACGTGCGTGAAGTTGGTGTACTTGTTCGTCACCGTCGCCTGATTGAACAGGTTGGTGAAGTTCACCTCGAAACGTACCCGCTTGCTCTCGGTGATGTTGTACTCGTGGTAAAGCTGAAAGTCGGTGTTCGAGAAGAAAGGCGTTCGACCCAAATCGCCGCGGCCATTCACGAAAATCGGAACGTGAAAGGCATTCACTTCCGACGACAACGGCGTGCCGCTGAATAAGAAGATCGTCGGCGCGAAGTTCGTTCGACCGGCCTTCGATTTCAACTCATAAGCACCGAACAGCTTGAACGTGTGCGGACGATCCGTCGCCAAAAGGCCTTCGACCAACTTGCCTTTCGAGTCATAGCTCATAAAGGGCAGGTCGAAATAACGATTGACGTTCGGGCTGGTGCGTCCGTTTTCGTCAGAACTCGCCAAGCCGCCGTAATTGCCGAACAAGCGGCTATAGGTGTAACTCGCCGAGAACGTGTAGTTATTCGAAAAACGACGATCAGCACGGAACTCAATGGCGTCGTAATTACGTTTGGCTTTCGGCGTCACTGGTACGCCCGCGCCGAACGATTTTGGATCAGCCGTCAAGCCGAAACCCGGATTGGCGATGAAGTATTTTTCGCCTTGCGGCGTCAGCACACCTACGTCTTCGACCGTGCGGTCAAGCGTCTTGTGCGTGTAACGAGTCGAAAACACCATCTTGTCGTTCACCGCATAGTCAACGCCGAAATCCAATGCACGTTCGCGCATCGGTTTCAGGTTCGGATCAATCGTGTTGTCACTGGGGTCATTCGAGGGAATGCGCCAGTCAATCGTTTCGATCAACTTGCCAGGCGTCGCGCCCGGTTTGATCTTGTTGAAGTCGGGATCGTCCAGCGTGTAAACAAAATCTTTCCACCGGTCGCCGCCGAAGCTGCCGCGCGGCAGTTCATATTTGAACAGATCGTAGAAGATGCCGAAACCGCCATAGACCTTAACTTTGGCATTGCCGAACAGGTCATAAGCAAAGCCCAAACGCGGCGCGAGCTTGTCGCCATAACCGAAGCCGATGGCTTTCGACGCGATGCCACTGTCCGTGCGAAACGAAGGAATAAATTCTTTTTCAGTGCGCAAGCCCAGATTCAACGTCAGGCGACGAGTCGCTTGCCACGAATCCTGAAAGTAAAGGCTGTTGTTCGTGCCGCCAACATTACCAATCGTACCGAAAACGCGATTGATGTAATAACCATACGTGCCGCGTTGCGGCGTACCGGTAATCGGCGTACGGGTTTGATTCCAGTAAAGGAAGATGTAGCCATCCGCCCACGTACCGCCGTTAACATTGTTACGCAGGCGGTTGGTTTGATAACCGCCGCGGAAGTTGTGTTGCTGACCGAACAGGCTGGTGACATAGGCTACGTCACCGCTGATGTTGAAGCGCGTCTGCTGATCCAACACGGTTTGTTGATTGTTCGGCGTGAAGTTACCAGCGATGCCTTGCAACGCCGCCGGTACGCCTGCGATACCAACATTGCTGTTGGCAAAGCGATAACGCGTACCGCGCGGAATGCCATAGTCTTTATTGTTGCGATAGCTGTATCCGCCGCGAGTACTGAAAACCAACTTGCTGGTAGCAGTGAAATCAGCCGCGAACGAATAGCTCGATGAAGGCTGACGCGCACCGCGTTGATCCCAAGCTGCCGGGCTATCGGTTCCATCTTGCGCAGGCAAAATACCGTTTTGCTTGAAGGGCGAATAGAGGTAAGTGAAGCTCGTGCGCAACTTCTGTAACGGAGCGTAGTCGAGTTTAGTTGCTAGAAAGTCCGTGCGCTCACGACGTTGAAACGTACCGGTCGTACCGCCTCTGAGTGCGGTCGTACGAGTGGTCAGGGTCTGCGTGGGAAAATAGCTGGAGAAAAACCACAGCTTGTCTTTGACAATGGGGCCGAGAAGCGAAAAACCAGGGTTTAGTAAGCGCAGCTTATCTTCACGGTTAAAGAAATAATCGCCGATAGCATCGTTTGCCGGATTGATGCGAAGGCTGGCACGTGGGCCGGCATTCAAACCATCGGTATTCCAGTACAACGAGCCTTGTCCGTGGAATTCGTTGGAGCCGCTGCGCACGACAGTGTTGATCACGCCGCCAGTCGCGCCGCCGTATTGGGCTTCAAAACCGGAGCTTTTGATCTGAATCTCTTGCAGGAATTCAAACGGCACTTGCGACTGACGCGGCAAGGTACCGGTTTGCAGGTTGGTGACTTCAACGCCGTCAATGACAAATACATTTTCAGAGCCGCTCGCGCCGTCAATCTGATAGCCGCCGCCTTTGGTTTCGGGGCGCGCACCGGGAGCCAGCGCGATCAGCGAGTCGAAGTTGCGGCCTTTGGGCAGCTTGTCGAAAAAGTCCGCCGAAATGTTGGTGGCGATCTTGCTTTGCGTTACGTCCACAATGGGCGCTTCGCTGGTGATGACCACGCTTTCCGAGACGTTGCCGACTTTGAGCCCAAGGTCGAGTTTGATTTGTTTGCCGACGACCAACGGAACGTTTTCCTGCTTGGTGGTCGTGAAGCCCTGTGCCGACACGGTGATGGTGTAAACGCCCGGCGGCAGGCTTTGGAAAATATAAGTACCGTCAGAATTGGTGGTCGCCGTCATCGCGCGCACCAGCGTATCGCTGCTCGCTTCGATTTTGGCTCCCTTTACGGCTGCGCCCGAAGCATCGGTGACAACACCACGAATGCCTCCGGTCGTTTCCTGCGCTAACGCGAAGGAAGCCGACGCAACCAGCAACAACGTCCCAATAAGCAAACTGGCAAAACGCCGCGCGCTTGAGGTCAGAAAGGTTGGTTTCATAAGTAAACTCCTAAAGTTTGGGGTAAATGATTCGCGGGCAAGAATGCAATCCTTAGCTCGCAGATTGAATGTTTTAGTAAAACTTTGAATGCGGTATCGAAACCTGACTCAATTTCGCAAATTACCATCCATACTTCTTGATCGTTTCATGTGTAATACAAAATTGTTTACCGAGTCAGGCCAAAAAATTTGATAAGAGAGTAAAGGCGAATTAACACAGCAAGCATCATTCCATATTTTCACGATCAGATTACAACAAGGCAACCGCTTCCGTTGAAGCCAACTTACCTTTTGGATAGCTTTGATTTATCACGACAAGTATCCGAAAAAATGAATTCGGCGGCATATTTATGGATTGATAAGCAGAATGAATACGGCGGCAGAGATTGGCTTGGGCGATGGGCGGGGAATGAAAAGAATCAGCCGTTCATAGGTGAAACACGCGACTGCGTGAACTACCGATGAGACGGCTGATTCTTTGAAGCTCAAAGTTCTGCTGTTAGGCGTCCCACACGATTTTGAAATTGCATTGATTGGGATGTACGCGCGGGCGGCGGACTTCCGAGATTTCACAATCAATGTGAGCGAACTGTTGCAGCATCGTCTCGAATAGGTTGCGGTAATAGGCGTGCGCGCCGCTCAATGTCTCAAACCGTTCGGCAAAGATGCCGTTGCGTAACGTGAGGTAAACGCCGTGTTCGTGCGGTTCGAGGATGAGGTGATTGGTCGTACCCGCAAACTTGTAGGCAACACGACGCGCTACGGCAAAGGCCAGACGCTGGCGCAGGCTGCGTGGCAGGGTGCGTACGGCGCATTTGAGCGTACGGTTCAGGTCTTGATGCAACGTGTCATAAAGCGAATGCCCCGTCGCGCCGAAGATGTCGCGTCCGTTGGGTTCGGCGGCGACGAGGCGCGCGAGCTTGAGGGCGCGGGCGGCACTGACGACTTGCTGGCGCTGTTCGAGCAGAACTTGTGTGCGTTCGAGCGTGAGACCGAGTTCGCGGTTCGCGTGCAGGTAAGCGTAAGGCGCTTGTTCACGTAACGACTTGAGCATTTCGTGTTGCACCAATGGCGCGCACGAAGGGATGCCAATCGTCGGGTCTTGCGAAGTGAAGTAAGGGAATTCAGTAACGGACGTACTGCCAGCACTAGCTAAAGACCCAATTAAAGGCCCAGCCAAAGTCGAAGCCGTCGTTACCAGATGTGCGGGCGAAGGGGAATGGACCAGAGCAATCATTGTGGTTTTCCTCCAAACAAAAATGAGAGCGGGGACTAACACACTTCAACGCAACGCAAACCAGTGCGCCAACGCTGAAAGGTGAAGCTAAACCGCCTGTGTTCATTAGCCTGGATTCACCAGGTGGCAATGAACGCAGACAGAAAGACAGCCAGCCGTAACAACAGGTATTTAGTTGTGATCATGATTCACACGCATGTGTGAAGACGAGGTGCAAGCTTCGGCTCATCGCTGCTTTATGAAACTTTATCAGGGAGACACTTGACGTTCGTAAGAGAAGCGAGCGCCAAGCGACAGGCTGGTGGTATGCGATAAAGTTTCTCAATGAAAGATTCTTTTACAGCGTACTTTTGGAGGAGTTAACGACTGTGACTGAAAAGAATCTCTGAACTAAAAAAATTGATAAAACCTAGCAGGATGAGAATTCCAAGATAGACACCCCTGATGTGAAGAACACCCGCGCGGATAAATTGTCTGGTCTATTTGGAATCCGAGTCGCAGGCGCAAAGTAACGAAGCAACGATGTCCTGTCAATATGCTCTTGGGAAAAATTTACACGGTGGCCTTGAGACGCACTCACAACAGGCTCAATAGCTCAGTGCCGTACTTGCTGATTTTGGCTGAACCCAATCCATAAATGGCATCGAGTGCTTCCGGCGTACGCGGATGTTGCAGGGCGAGTTCTTCAATCGTGCGATCCTGACAGATGAAATAGAGCGGCACGTGTTCCTGTTCGGCCTGTTGTTTGCGCCAGGCTTGCAAGCGTTCGGCGCGCAAGCGCTCTTCGCGGGTATAAGGACGACCGGTGCGCGTCATGTCAAAAACGGCTTCGGCGTATTGCTTGGACGGTTCGTTGCGCAAGCGGGCGCGGTGCAATTCGGCTTCGAGTTTGCCGGATTCGCGCAAGCGGTCGGCCAGTGTTTGGTAGACGCGCAAGGCGATGATGGCATCCATCGCGGCGTAATCGAGTTGGGCGCGCGACAACGGACGTTGGCGCCAGTTGCTGCGTTGATAAATTTTGTCGAGCGTCACGTCGAACAGATGCTGCGACACCGAAGCCAAACTGTAAGAAGGCAACTCCAACGTGCGGCGTGCGAGGCGCAGCGTGTCAACAAACCCATCGGGCATAAAACCTTCGCTGCGCAAAATGCCGTCGTCGAAACGTGCATTGTGGGCGGCCATCCATACGTCAGGCTTTTCGATCAGTTCGTGCGCGTGGCGAATGCCGGCGGCGAGCGCATCAATCACCAACACTTCCCCGCTGGGCGCAGCCAGTTGCAACAGACTCAACTGATGTTGCTTCGTGTGAAAGTCTTGAAAGGTTTCGGTGTCGAGGCCGATGACCGGCTGTTGCAGGAATACCGCCAGCGCGGCGTGCGTTTCGTCAGGATCAACTAAATAGCGGTAAGTAACTGGTTGGTTCAAAACTCCCTGTCTTTCTGCGGCATGTGCTTTTGTTTGTGCGACAGCGACATCTTACACAGCCGCTGGCTGCTTACAAGCGCAGCCCCGTATTCAGCGATTTTCTATTGGAATAGTCGCCGTTCATTTGGCAACGCGGCGCGACTTCCGCTTCGGCCTTTCAATGAATTGATTGCGCGCAGATCAAATTTTCAAAAGACTCTGCAACGCATCCAATCTTGCTTGCACGTGACGGCGAGCCGCAGAAAATAACCCTTTATTGACAGCCTTTTCGTCACTTGCCCGTGAACTTTCTCAGCGCGTCTCAGTAAATCCCCATGACACCGACCGGTGATCTGATCTGCACGAAACATTCCGTTGATAAACCTTGAAGGAGGTCTGTATGCACGTCCGTCGTTCATTCGTTTATGCGTTGTGTGGCTTGTCCACGTGGCTGAGTTTGACTACGCAGTTGGCTGCCAGCACTGAAACAGCAACTGCCGCATCAGCGTTGCGCTATCGCGGCGGAGTTCACAACGCTTTCGGCAAGCACGCGCTCAAGCCCAAACAGTTGCAAACGCTGCTCAAAAGTTTGCGCGCGCATACCGGTTGGCAACAGTTGGATTTTGACGAAGACGGATTTCTGACTTGCCCTAATGAATCGAAAGATGAATCGCAATTCACTGGCGGTTCAGCCGCCGCGCGCACCTTGGTATCAGCCGCCCTGGATGCTCTGACCGCGTTCGATCTCGAAAGCCATTCCAACACCGCCAGCGTAGCGTTCGCTCGTTTAGCCGTACCCGTTCACTTTCGCAGTCTGGCCTCCAGTCGTCAGATTGATGTGTTTCCGGTGCAACTCGATTTCGCAGACTTCGTCGCCTTACGCGGCGAAGCGGAAGTCTTGGCCGCATTCGACATCGGCCTCGTGTTTATGCACGAACTCGCGCACGGCGTATGGAACTTGCGCGATGCCCATAGCGCCACCGACGTATTGGGCGATTGCGAAAGGTACATCAATCAGATTCGGCGCGAACTGGGATTGCCGGAACGGCAGCATTACGCCGCACGGACGCGACAAAACGGCGTGAGTTTTGGCGGAGGCATTGCGCATTACGCTGAGTTGATGTTTACGCGCTCGAACACGAAGGGCGACGCGCGCAAACCAACCTATTTTTACCTGCAATGGGATGCCCAACGAGTAGGACAAAAACTCTAACGGCAGTGGCTACTACGCACTGCCTTCGACGCGCATCATCGCGGAGCGTGCATGAGCGTCCAAGCCTTCAGCCCGCGCGATGCGGTCAATCATGTGCGCCGTCCGTTTTAATTCAGCCTCTGTGTAACGCACGAGGCTCGTCTTTTTCAAAAAGTCATAAACGCCCAGCGCCGAAGAAAACCGCGCCGTGCCGCCCGTCGGCAATACGTGATTTGTGCCTGCAAAATAATCGCCGACGGCTTCGGGCGACCAGGGGCCGATGAAGATGGCTCCGGCGTTGTGAATCTTCGCCGCGTCGCGTTCGCAATCTTCGGTGATGACTTCGACGTGTTCGGCGGCGAGGCGGCTGGCGAGCGCGCAGGCCGCGTCGAGCGATTCGACGACGATCAGCGCGCCGTAATCGTTGAGCGACTTTTCGATAATCGCGCGGCGCGAGAGCGTAACGGTTTGCTTTTCGATTTCGGCGCGCACGGCTTCTGCCAGCTTCAAGCTCGGCGTAATCAAGATGGCCGCCGCGTCTTCAGAGTGTTCGGCTTGCGAAAGCAAATCCGCCGCAACGAAATCGGCGGGGGCGGTGTCGTCGGCGACGACGACGATTTCAGAAGGGCCAGCGATGGAATCAATGTCTACCGTGCCGTAAACCAGCTTCTTCGCCGCCGCGACGTATTGATTCCCAGGGCCGACGATCTTGTCTACGCGCGGAATGGTCGCGGTGCCGTAAGCGAGCGCGGCGACGGCCTGCGCGCCGCCGATGGTGTAAACCTCAAACAGCCCCAACTCTTTTAACGTAGCCGCAATAATCGGCGTCTCGTGAAACTTGCCGGGCGGCGTGACGACGACGATGCGCGGCACACCAGCGACCTGCGCCGGAATCGCATTCATCATCACGGTCGAGGGATAGGCCGCCGTACCGCCGGGCACGTAAAGCCCTACGATGGCGAGCGGGCTGACGCGCTGCCCCAGCCGCACGCCGTTCTCGCGTTCGATTTCCCAATCGTGCGTGAGTTGATGTTGGTGATAGGTGCGGATGTTGTGAATCGCTTCGCGCATCGCGGCGATGAGTGCGTCGTCAACTTGCGCGGCGAGTCGTTCGATGGTCGCGCGGGGTACGCGCAACGTATCGGGCGTGAGCTTGACGCCATCGAAACGCTCGGTGAATTCGAGCAAGGCTGCGTCACCGCGCGTTTGCACTTCTTTCAAGATGCCGTCAGCACGCGCGATGATTTCGGCGTTGAGTCCGTTGGAGCGCGTGAGAATGCGTTGCAATTTGGGATTGCCAGCGAGTGTTGATGAATTGTGTCGGATGATTTCGATCATACTGCGTGTTTGAGAGTGCGAAGCAAAAGGAATCAGACGGTATCGGTCATTATTTCCAGCTTAACAGGTAAATGATTAAGCGCCGCTTGATAGCCAGCGGAGGTGAGGATGATCTCTTTGAATTCGTCCAGCGTTGAGCAGTCGCTAGACCACTTGTTGAAGCTCTCTACTGACGCAAAATCGGCTGGCTTATAAGACAGCGTCACTTGAAGCTGATACATGTGATCCTCTTGTTCCTCTTCTTCATCATGCATCCCAATGAGTTGTCTGGTCAGGTTGATTTGGAAGTGTTCGCCTTGCCCCCAATCATAAGTTCCATATTGAAATAACAGCATATCGCCATCGTTTTCCAAGCCGACTGTTTCAAATGGAACCGTTTGATAATAGGCGAGAAACAACTCAGGTAAAGACGCAAGCGTCAGGTCTTTTTCTTTGAGTTTTTGATCTTTCAGGTATCGCTTGAAAGAAGCCGTTATTGATCTCTTGTTCATAAACCAAACCTCAGCGCTGACTGAATCAATGCACTCAACACTGCCCCTTTCAAATAAAAGCTCGCCTGATTCACGATCATAGACAAGGCGGCGTTGAGACTCAAAAAGCCGGTTGCCAAAAAAACTATGAAGTCCTACATTGCCCTCGAACCACTGAAAGCGCGAATGCGTCGTAGGTGGTGCCAAGCAAAACAAGACCTTGTCGGCCAAAAGCCGCCCAATCAAATTGCAAAGCGAGGTGACAAATTTATGACTGTCGCGTTAAACCATCGGCTACCTCTTACTCTTGAGCCGGAAGACCCCGAATTCAACCGCACGCTTGATTTGTTTCGCCGCAACAGCGAATGGATGAGCGAACACGGCAAGCCGTTTTACGATCAGTTCCCCGGTCAATTTGTAGCAGTCTCGGAAGGCGAAGCCTTTGTCTCACCTGACGCGCAAGAAGCCGAACGCTTAGCGCAAGAGAAACACCCCGCCGATACGCCGTTTGTCATCTACCTTCCGAAAACTAAGTGCGAGCGCATTTATGCTTGTTAAAGGCCGCTGGCGTGAATTCCCGGATGAAATCAAGCGCCCCATCATTGAAGCCCAAGTCTTGACCGCCGCAGGCGGTTGGAAGGCCGTCGCCTTCCAGCTTGATGGTGGAGCGGATCGCACAGTGCTTGAAGCACGGTTGTTGCCGTTGCTCAGGCCGCTGGTTGTTCCCGAATTAGAGATGCCCCGCGTAGGCGGTGTCGGCGGACGGGTTGGAATAACCATGGCGGATACTCGCTTAGGCTTTACCCGCGACGACGGTGGCCTCGTGACTGTGAACGGCCCATTTGCTGTTTTCACGGAAGCGGAAAGCAGCGACATTTCAATTCTCGGTCGTGACGTGACAGACAATTTCGACGTCATTTACAGTTGGCCCAAGCGAGAAGTCTTGCTCTTGGCTGCGCCGCACACTTACGTCACACAGTTGATCTTCTGAAATTCAAAGAACCTTTGCCAAATCCTCAATCAACGAACTCACCGCCGCCCGTTTCAAATGAAAGCTCGCCCGATTCACGATCAGCCGCGCAGTCGTGTCAGTAATCGTCTCGATCACTTCCAAGCCGTTTTCCTTGAGCGTGCGACCAGTCTCGACTAAATCCACGATGCGGTCTGACAGCCCCAGCAGCGGAGCCAATTCGACCGAGCCTTGCAGCGGGATGATTTCAATCGGTACGCCTTTGGCTTGAAAGTAAGCGGTCGTGATGCGCGGGTATTTGGTGGCTACGCGGACGGTGGCGAGCAGGTTGTAATCTTCGTGGACGGCTTCGCGCTTGCCCGCGACGGCGATGCGGCAAGCACCGAATTTCAGGTCGAGCGGTTCGTGTACGTCGGCGCGCGCTTCGAGCAACACGTCGCGTCCGCAGACGCCCGCGTCGGCGACGCCGTATTCCACATACGTCGGCACGTCGCTCGGCTTGACCAGCACGAAGCTGAAGCGCCGGTCGGTCGAGTGAATGACGAGGCGGCGCGATTTGAGTTCGCTTTCGTCCACGATGATGCCGGCCTGCGCGAACAGGGCGAGCGCGTCTTCCTGCATGCGGCCTTTAGCGAGTGCGATGGTGAGCGGTGCGGGGTTATTAGACACGAATCTTTACCTGTTGTTGCGACTCACGCGCAGCGCGTGCGCGCGCGAAAGTTTCCGTCAAGTCTGAAGCCAGACGGATCTGCTGAACGAAGGGCGCGGTAACGGTGGTCTCGCTCGCGGCGTGATGCGACACGGCTCCGGTGAGCGCATCGAGCGCGAACGAAAAGCCTACGGCGGGTTCGGCGTTGCCGAAGTTTTCAATCAATTTATCGTAGCGGCCTCCCGTGCCGACGGCGACGTGCCATTCGGGTACGTAGGCCTTAAAGAGCAAGCCGGTGTAATACTCCTGCCCGCCCGCGTCGCCAAAATCAATATCGAAATGTTCGCCCAAGCCCAGCGCCTCAAGCGTAGCGTAAATCTGTTTGAGATGCGCGATGGCCGCGAGCGAACGCGGGTTGCGCAAAAGCTGTTCGGCTTGCGCTAGGACTTCGGTGCCGCCCGCGAGTTGCGTGAGGCGGCAAAATCCAGCGCGGCGTTC
>JAYSVR010000168.1:0-22841 GCA_043718445.1 Acidobacteriota bacterium
ATCCGCCAAGCACTTTTTTACAGCATCTGCATAAACGCGCCGCTTTCCACTTTACGCAACTGGCTTCGCCAGTTCACGCCCTATTGCCGAAGGAATACGGAGTTTCAGGCACGCCGCGCAAAGTCGAAACAATGGCCTTTGACGAAGCCAGTCGCGTCAACAACCTGACCTATGACACCAAGACTTATGCTTCGGCTTTCACTTACAACGCGGCTAGCCAGACAACAGCCCTTACCGTAGGCCACAACGTAGCTGGTTACAGCCGTTGGGAAGAAAGCTATACGTACGAACCGGCTACCGGTTTATTGAGCAACCAGAAAGTGAAGCTCACTGGCGCGTCAACGCCTTCGCTCGACTTGAGTTACGAATACCTCAAGCAAGGCACGACCGTAGGCCGCACCGGGCAACTCACTAAGATCATCAATAACAAAGACACCAGCAAAAACAAATACTACGAATATGATTCATTGAGTCGGTTGAAGAAGCTCTACAGCTTCACGGGTACGGATAACCCGATGACCACCAACCAGTGGACGCAGACCTATGGGTTCGACAAATTCGGCAATCGCACGTCGGTAGCTAAAACCGGTACGGTTCCTGTCGCCGATGGGTTGGCGGCACTGACTTTCACTGACGCGAATAACAAGGTGAAAACCAATCGCATCACGACGGCGGGTTACTCTTATGACGAAGCTGGAAATTTAACGCGCGGGCAAAGTGACGGTGGCGTATGGCAGAAATACCAATACGATGCCGCCGGGCGATTGGCCTGCACCAAAGACGACAGCGATGTGAAATTGGCTGAGTACTGTTACGGAGCGTCGAACCATCGGTTGAAACAAATCGAATACACCAGCGGCGTCGGCACGACGTGTTATTACGCTTGGGACGGCAACTCGATCATTGGCGAATTCAATGACGTGAGCAGTGCGCTCACCTGGATGAAAAGTTATGTCTTTCTGGGCGGACGGCTGCTGGCGACGCATACGCCCGGCGGCACGAACTTCCATCACCCCGACCGGCTGGGTACAAGGTTGATAACGAGTGAAATGGGCGGCACGGTAACCGCCGAACAAACTACCTTGCCTTACGGCACGGCGCTCGACGGCGAGTCTATGGGTACGCCAAGCAACCGGCGCTTCACCAGCTATGATCGCAGTTCCAAGACCAAGCTGGATTACGCTGTGAATCGGTTCTATAGTTCATGTCAGGGGCGCTTTACGCAGGTTGACCCGATTGGGATGGCTGCCTCGAGCCTTGAAGACCCGCAGAGTTTGAATTTGTATGCTTACGTGGGTGGCGATCCGATTAATCGAATTGATCCAGAAGGGCTATTCTTCAAGCAACTTTTTGGCGCGATTAAAAAATTCCTCTCCAACCGCATAGTACAAATTGCAATGATTGCTGCCCTGATAATAATTACTTATGGTGCGGCTAATTGGGGATGGACGCTAATAATAAAGGGTACTGTACTCGGGGGCCACGCAGGGGGAACAATGGGAACGACAATCCTGATAGGGGGCAAAGCGACTCTTCTGGGAAAGACCGCAGCAGTACTCTCGGCCTTGACAGGGGCGAGTTTTCAACTATCAGGTGTTGAGCCAACGCCTCCAATATTTGGTATCCAAAGAGGCGGGGGAGGTCGTCCACCAATAATACCGCGGGCAAGACAAGTTCGCCCACGAATAATTCCGCCTCATATCAGACCTCGAAATAATAGGGAAGTAAGATCGCAAGGGCCACCAGTGCTTTCTACAACTGCCCCAACGTTTCCTAACTTGAAAAACCATACGATTAAACACGGTGAAGGAATGACACGTGCGGAGTATTACAATGATGCAGTCTCTCATGTTCAGGGCGGTCAACCGGGTGTAATAGGCAGTACAACAGGAAGGTTTCTCGTACGTCACGACGGACAAGCAAAATGGAATTATGTAACCAGGATCGGTGCAGATCAGTTTAAATACACTTCAACGAGTTCAGATGGCAGAACAATTTTTACCCATATGTTTGATAAAACTATTGATACTCAATACCTTAGAAACAAAGGAATTACACTTCCAAACGGGTTCTAAGTGTAAACATTTCAACTTACGGCGGTTTCAGGTTGCGTGTTCAGGTGAACAATTCGTGAAAATGGTGAATACAGCCTCAAAAGGTAGGCAAACCTGAAACCGCTGTAAGCACCTCAGCAAAAGTTTTCAGGTGTAATGGGTATTCACGGGCTTGAATCCATTGCCTCACAAATACCTTTTATGCCGCAAAACTTTTGCTGAAGTGCCTGCTTGCATAGTATTAGTGGTTTCCGCTCGAATCAGAAAGAATCTCAAGTTTTTTTTAACACATACAGCATCTTTAGTCTTTATCCTTTTTCTCAATACTGTGAACATTTTTGTGACGAGGAATAAAGCCTTTAGCTGCAACAACGACGCTTTTGGCGAATTAAATCAAAGTCAACTCGCAAGCTGACTTTTGAGAAATTTGAGATCGAAGATTTAAGCTGTTGTGCCTGCTTATGATTCATTGCGAAAAAGTGTTCACACCATTGTTTCTTCTAGCTCAAGTGAAAGTCGTTATGTTTGCCAAGCAGGGCGAGTGAGCTTTTCTAACAAAACTTGAATATGACGCCTTTAGTGGCGTTGTCACTGCGTAAAAGCATTAAAGGTGTGGTTAATAATATGATTTTTGACTTAGAAAAATCGTTTCAATCTTTACTAAAAGAGTACAATGAGCTTATAGCAGTCCAAGAACATTATGCTGCGGCGTCAAGACTTGCTCAAATTTTTCATTGCCTTAAAAACACTAACCAAAATTTCAAAGATAAGTGGTTTGAGAAATTAGCAAATATTTCTTTTTCAGATGCGGCAGTGAAAGCTATTAAAACTCGAATTAACAAAGGCGCGCAGCGCATCAAACACGTTTTATCAATTGGAAGTACTTGGAACGATGACGAAGTCTTGATGATCTTGCAACAAAGAATATTCATTGACCTTTTTGATGAGTTCTTCCGAGAGCTATATAAAATTGACCTACAATTACCATGCGAAGAAATCGACGATCTAATTATCTCAACAGCAAAAACTCAGGGTAACAAGCAGGCTTTTCTGTCAGCTATAAGATTAATGCAGAAAAACTGGGGGCTGCCTATCGAAAGCAAATGGTTAGATTTTAGCTTAGTTCAAGACTGATAGGTTGATCTCTTATACTACATAACCTGCATTCGACTATCGAATATTTCATGAAAAAATTCTTTGAAATTTTACAAGACGATAAATTTTGGAGGCAAACGTGTAACATTAATGCTTCTCATAGATGGGGCTTACCCGGAGTGACTTGCCCGAGTTGCAAGCAAACTTGGATCGTTGTGGGAGAATCATATCCAACGATTGATTTGTCTAATCACCCTGACGTCCATTTATTCACCGCTCAGTACCCGGTAGACGTTGACGAATTACAAAGGAGGCAAAACATTATTGCCCCCCTCTTACCCCAAAAATTAAACCGGCTGAGACCAGCCATGGATCTAGGCCCACTGGTTGGAACGGCGCAAGGCGATTTTGGCGATTTTGCCTGGGTAGGCCTTTGGACGTTATTGATCAAGCACGATGCGCTGGAAAAGTTACTTGAGGCAGGCGTGAAAGTACCCAAAGCAGCCCCGACGCAGTTGACGTTTAGAAAAAAAAATCCGCCCTTACTGCTTGAGCTTGAAATTGAACCTGCGGTCAAGATTCATAATGTGAGGCAAGGAAAAGCCTCGGATAAATGTATAAAGTGCGGTCGTGAAGAGATACGCCGTCCGCCTGTTATTGAAATCGAAGCGAGTTCTTTCCCTAGCGAAGTTGATATAGCTAGAGGTGAAGATTTGACCACTGCTATTTTTGTTTCAGAAAGGTTTGCCAACGCAGTCACAAAATTAAAGTTGAGCAATGCAGTATTTCGTGAAGTTAAAACGCACGATTAATAGAGTTAAGTTTTAGCTTTAGCGAAAGCCTTCGGCGGGTGCGGCTCCGCGTTGGTTGTCGTCTTGACGCAGCGCCTTGAGGCTGACGGGATTGATCGCTTTGCCGTCCACTGACAGTGAGACTTGCCAGACAGCGGCGGACTGCAACGCTTCGGGCAATTCGAGATTGAGTTGATCGAGTCCGGTGCGGTTTTCGTTGGGGCGCGCGTAACGCACTTTGACCGGCTGGTTGTTCACTTTGACATCAAGTTGTTTCAGGCTGCCGCAGTTGCGCAAATCAGTGCCGAAAAGCGCGAGCAAATTAGGCAGAACATTCGATTCACGTTTCGCCGAGAGCTGGTTGGTACTTTCGATGTTGATCTCGCCCGAAGCCACGAGGCGCGCGCCTGACAGCACTACGACTTTTGCCAGGCCGGGCGAGGCGGGTACGACATAGTGAATTTGCGTGGGCGAAACCGAATGCAGCGGCGCGGGCTTGCCGTTCACCGTGAGCGTCGTATCGCACAGCGAAGTCGGCAGCGGTTTGCCGTTCGCGTGATTGACGACGGCGGTGCAGCGGCTCAGGTTTTCGCCGGAGATGATCGCTACGGTGGAAGCCGCGACGGTGTTGCGTGTTTGGGCTGCGTTAACGGTGCTGACGCTGGCGAGTTGGGCGGCGTTGACCTCAAACGTGTCGTCAACGTAGCTGCCAAAATCGGCTACCCACACCCAACGCAAACCGGTGTGAGCCGATTGCGCGCGCGCGAGTCCGATGACGCGGTAATTGGGTTCAAGCATCGCCTTGTGATGAGGGGGCGAACTTTGCCACAGCGAGAAAATACGCGCCGCATCGCTGAAGCCGGCGGCTACGTTCTCGCCGCGCTGCCCCTTGTAGCTATACCCAAAAGCCGCCATCCGCTTGAACGGATCGCGCCGCGTGCTGTCGGTATGATCGAAATAACTATTGGCCGCCATATCGCTCGTCATCCACTCGGCACAGCGCGTCAACGTTTGCGACAGGCGCAAGGGCTGAACGCCGCGCGCCGCGCGATATTCGTTGATAAGCGACAACAAGGCGCGCTCTTCAATATCCAAATTCAGCGGTTCAGCGGCAACGACCAATGAACACACTAATAGACACAGGCACAAACTTAACGCGATTCGTGGGGTCACGATTCTTACTCCTCTTGCTTGGTTTTGCTTTTGACGCGACAGGGCTACGCCCACATCGAATCAGATAGTGAGGGAGCTACGATTTTGCGAAAGGGGATGGTTCGGGCAGGTGAGATGCAACAGTTCCAACGCACAAGCGCAAAGCTCGTGTGAGTAAGGCAACGTAAAGATTCTTATGATCTTTTTAGGGCCGTCTTTAGGGGTAGCTGCGCGTTTGCGCGAACGATTTAAGTTGGGAGATGACAGAAAGTTTTTAGCACGCACTGCCCCATTCAACAAGAGGCAAATTCAGATTTAATCAGCAGCTTTATTTAATAGCGGCAGGCTTGATCGGAACGATCATCGCTTCGGGTTGACGTATCGTCTGACTGACCGTAGCCCGTGCCAACAGAGCGGGCGCGTTGACTGACCAACGCGCGGCGAGAGCTTGTTGGTAATGTTCGCGCGCTTTTTGTTTATCGCCGAGTGCAGAGTAATGCGCTGCGAGTTGGGTGAGCGTAGCGGCTTCGTAATCAATCGCCTTGAGCGAAACCCACACCGGCAAGGCTTCCTGCAACAGCGCGATGGCGGCTTGGCGTTCGCCGCGTTGGGCGCGCAAGGCCGCGAGGTTCATCAACGTACCGGCTTCGCGTACCTGATCTTTGGCGGAGCGCGCGAGGATGAGGCTTTGTTGATAGGCTTCAAAGGCTTGCGTGGTTTCGTTTAGGTCTTCGTACACGCGACCGAGGTTGCTGAAAGCGAGCGATGCGCCGCGTGCGTCATTGAGCGAGCGGCGAATTTCGAGCGATTGCTGATAAAGCGCGAGCGAACGGCGTTTGGCGTCGGTACCGGTTTGCGCGGCATAAAGTCCCGCGAGGTTGTTGAGCGTCACCGCTTCGCCGCGCCGATCTGACGTAGCGCGTCTGAGCGGCAACGCCTGTTCATAAAGCGTGACAGCTTCGCGGGCATTGCCGAGGCGTTGTTGCGCGCCCGCTAGGTCGTGCAAGGCGTTGGCTTCACCGCGCGGATCATTCAGCTTGCGCCACACGGGCAACGAATCTTGCAAGTGCTTGGTTGCAACGTCGTGACGATTTTGCGTGGTGGCGATGAACGCCAGATTGCTGAGGGTGACGGCTTCGCCACGTTGGTCGCCGCTCGCGCGCCACAGCGGCAGCGCCTGTTCGCACAGGCTGACGGCTTCGTCGAATTGCTGCACTTTGGCGAGCAGGCTGCCCAGCGTATTGAGCGCCGTCGCCTGCCCTAAAACATCGTTGGCCGCGCGCCATTGTTTGAGGGCCTCGGTGTAATGCGCGAGGGCTTCGCGTGCGAGATTTTGCTGCTCGGCCAGCTTGCCCAGGTTGTAAGCCGTCATCGCTTGCGCGCGCGCGGTGGTTGTTTGACCGTCGTTCGGCAAACTCGGAGCCGTCACGTTCGGACGCAGCATGCCTATCGTTTGTACGAGCAGGCGGGCTTGTTTGAAATAAGTTTGCGCAGCGCGTTCATCGCCTTGCGCGGCGGTCAGGCGACCGAGTTCGTTAAGCGTCGCGGCTTCCTGTTCGCGGTGGGGGACGGAGCGCCAAAGCGGCAAGGCGGCTTGCAAGTGCTGAACGGCCTGCGAGCGTTCGCCGAGTTGATCGTTAAGCAAGGCCATTTGCTGCAACGCGGCGGCGGCTTGCGCGGCTTCGCCGACAGCGCGCCAATGCAACAAGGCTTCGGCGTATTGCGCAACACTTTGCGGTGTCTGATTTTGCGTACGTAATTGTTCAGCCGCTTTGACGGCTTGCGCCGCGAGTGCGCGGTGATCGCGGGCGCTGAGTTTGGCGGGCGAAACAGGTGTTTCAAACGCTGGCAGCGATAAATGATAAGAGTGAAGCGCGGCGGACGGCGACGCCAGCGTCGGCACATAAAGCTGAAAGGCCGTGGCTTCGATTGTGATTGGGGTGATGGGTGCTTTGGTGGCAACCAGTTTCGGCGGTTTCGGCTTGTTTTGCGTGAGCGCGAAAGACGACGTACTGCAACCGATGACGGCGCATAGGGCTACGCCGTGAAAGGCGCATTGGGCAGAAAGTTTTTTGCGGCGATGTTTCTTGCGCATGATCGTGGAAGGGAGCGCAATGCGAGGCGGCGCGGGAGAAAAAATGGTAGGGCAGGATTCGATCCTGCCCTACGTGATTGAGTCAGTTTTATTGGTTGCCGATCTTCCAGACCAGGCCGGTCGAAAGGCGGAAGTTGTTTTGACGGTCGTCGCGCAAATCTTCAAACGTGGTCAAGATGTAATCGGTTTGAAATGCGCGCCAGGCCAGCGATTGGTTGATTTTCACATCCATGCCGCCGCCTACGATAAAGGCAAAAGCATTGGCTGTTATGTTGGTCGGGCCGTTGCCTGCGACCGCACGCGAAACGCCGAAGTTACGGCGCGCTACGCCCACCAGCACGTGTACGAAAGGCGTGACCTTTTCGTGTTTGTAAGAGGTGAACTGTGCGCCGCCCGTGAGAAAGCGCAGATTCAAATCGGCTCTGACGCCGGGGCTGATCTGAAAGTCGTTGTAATGGTCACTGAAATCGGCTTTGAGGCCGAACCATTTGTTGAGATTGACGTTGCCCGACACCGCGTAGCCATTGAGATTGTGTTCGGGAAAATCCTGTGAGTCGGCGCGCAAGTAAGAATAGCCGCCGAAGACTTCGATGCGCGGCGCGTCTTGCGCCAACGCCGCAGCCGAGAGTATCAGCAAGCAAAAAATAATTGATAGGCAATTACGCATAAGCAGTTTTCCTTTAATTAGGACTGAACCGCAGCCTGCTGTAGCAACTCACGGGTTGCGTTAGGCACCGACCAGCGCGCATCGGATTCAGTGTCATTGTTGAGGTAGAGGTTGATAGCGACGGCACAGGTTAAGCGAAAGACTGCGCCATATTGAGAAGGTGTTAAGAAAGGGATGACAACACCGCAAGCAACATAAGCCGAAAGTATGAACCGGCGCAACGGCAAGCTGCGCTGCGCCGGTTCGTGATGAATTATTGTTCGCCGACGCGACCGACCAGTCCGGTCGAGAGGCGGATGCCGTGATCGTTGAAGCCGTTGTTACGCACAAAAACGTAATCGGCCTGGATCAAACGCAGCGCCAGATGCTTGGCGATTTTGAGATCAACGCCGCCGCCCGCCACCAGCGCAAAACCGGTATCGCTGATTTTGATCTGGCTCACACAGTTGGCGGAAGTCAGCGCGCAATTACGGGTTGTCCGGCTGCGCAACAGCACAGTGCCCGCCATCAAATGCGCGAAAGGTTGCACCCGTTCATTGCCGCGATAAGTGAACTGTCCGCCCGCGAGAAAGAAATGATCGCTGATGCGGACTTTCGCTCCGCCGACGGTCGTGTAACTTTCGTAATAACCGCTGAAGTCGGACTTGATGCCAAACCATTTATTGACATTGCCCGTGACCGAAGCGTTCCAACCGTGCAGGTCGTCACCGTTGTTCGGGTTCAGGTAAGAATAGCCGCCGAAGATTTCGACTTTCGGTGCGTCTTGCGCGAGCGCAACGAGGGGGAGTGCCAGCAGAAAGCTGACCGTGAGTAAGAGCTTACGCATAATTTGTTTCTCCTGTTAAAACGGAAACCTCAGGAAGCCTAGGCGAGAAACGAAGCAAGCGCCATGAGCCTGTGACACCAGCGGTTCACGTTATTGATTGAGCGAATTAAATCGCGTTGATTATGGGCGAAGACGACGGCAAAGCAGGGGCACTCTCTCAGAGAGCCTGATTTGATTGGATGTCAAGGTAGCTTCACAAAGACTTGTCGGTTGCGCTTCGCGTACCAGTGAGTTGTCAGTCGGCCATCGCTTCTTCATAAGTAACGGGGTTACGGGGCAGGCAGTGCGATGACGCGGCGTATGATACGGATTTCATCTGGGATTGCAAAGGTTAAAACCGGCACGGTAAATGGCGGTTCGCAACACGCGCAAACTTGACCGATATTCAGGCAGTGCTTTCCCGAAAGCGGACAGCGCGTCCCAATGAGCTGGATAAATTTCGCCGCAAATCGCTGCGTTTTCGCGCGGCACGCCATTTGTAACAAGACACGCGCAGTTCATTACGTCGGTGAAGCAGGAATATGACTATGAAAAATTTAGTGAACGATATGCGGTACGGTTTTCGGCAATTGTTGAAACAGCCGGGCTATACGTTGTTGGCGATTGCGACGCTGGCGTTAGGCATTGGCGCGAATACAGCAATTTTCACGGCGATCAACGCGGTGCTATTCAAGCCGCTGCCGATTGCCGACGAAGCCCGCGTCGTCGTATTGCAGCAATTCCGTCATGACAAGCAAGACCCGAATTACGGCGTGTCATATCTCAACTTCAGCGACTGGCGCGAACGCAGCCAATCGTTCAGCGGCATGGCGATTGTGCAATCCGGCGAAACTACGTTGTTGATGGATGATGAACCGATGCGCGCGGCTTACGCGACAGTCTCGGCAGATTTTTTCACGACGCTGGGTATCAAGCCTTTTCTCGGCGGAGGCTTCGTCGCCACGGACGACCAGCCCAAAAGACGCGACGGCATGAACGCGGTGATGTTGACGTATACGACGTGGCAAAACCGTTTCGGCAGCGATCCGAAAATCGTCGGCAAGCAGATCACCAACGGCGAAGACCGCTTTCAAATCGTAGGCGTCACGCCACCCGGCCTCTTTCCGTTGCAGAAAGAGCCCATCGTTTTTTGGACGACCGTTGGCATCAACGGCGCGACGAATGACAAAGAAAGCGCGAATGCTTCGCGCGGTTATTCGGCCTATCCCGCAGCCATCGCGCGCCTCAAGCCCGATGTAACCATCGCGCAGGCACAAGCCGAACTCAGCAACCTCAACGAAGCTCTCACGCAAGCGCATCCGAACGCGAACGGCAACACCGCCGTGCGTGTCGTCGCGTTACGCGAACTGTTTGTCAAAGACGCGCGTCCGGTGCTGTGGCTTTTGCTCGGCGTCGTCGGCGCAGTGTTAATCATCGCGTGCGTCAACGTCGCCAACATCTTGTTGACGCGCGCGGCCTCAAGACAACGCGAGCTTTCGATTCGCGCGGCCTTGGGTGCGAGCCGATGGGACATCGTTCAGCAACTGTTAGTCGAGAGCCTGATGCTCGCGTTGGCGGGCGGCGTCATCGGCTTGCTGGTTTCGTTGTGGATGGTGGACGGCATCGTCGCGCTGTTGCCGAACGACATCCCACGATTGTCAGGACTGTTGCCCGATGGCCGCGTGTTGCTTTTCACGATGAGCGCCGTGTTGTTGACCGGCTTGCTGTGCGGCTTGCTGCCTGCGTTTTCGGTGTCGCGCCAGAACCTCGCCGATGCAATCAAGGATGGCGGACGCAGCGCCACCGGCGGTCTCGCGCGCGGACGTTTGCGCAGCGCGCTGGTCGTCGCCGAAATCGCCATCGCCTTAACCTTGCTCGTCGGTGCAGGCTTGCTGTTCAAGAGCCTCTATCGTTTGAATCAGGTCAATCCGGGCTTCAACACTGAAAACATTTTGACGGCGCAATTCGGTTTGGGCAGCAACCGTTACGTTGATCGCACCTACAGCCCTGCGCGCATCAATCAGTTTCTCAGCCAATTGCAAGAGCGCGTCGAACGGTTACCCGGCGTCAAGGCCGTGACCAACGCGCAATGCGTACCGTTCAGCGGCAACGAGAACAATACGCAATTTGAAATCGTTGAACGCCCCGCGCCTGCCAATGCAAAACCTGCGGCGCAATTGCGTTTCGTCAGTCCCGGTTATTTCGATGCGCTGCAAATTTCGCTCAAGGCCGGACGCGCGCTGACGCCGCAAGACAATCCGTCAACGCCGAACGTGATGCTGGTCAACGATTCCTTTGTGCGCGAACACCTGCGCGGCGAGTCGCCGTTAGGCAAACGCATGAAGCTCGGTTGGGGCGGCGATGCGCCGAAAGAAATCGTCGGCATCGTCGGCGACGTACGCCATCGTGGCCTCGGCGACGATGTACGGCCTGAGATGTATGTGCCGCAGGCGCAGTTCGCCAACGCGGGCATCACGCTGATCGTACGCACGCAAGGCGATCCGTTGAATCTGGTCAATCAACTCAAGCAAGAGATTCGCGCGCTTGATCCTGCCCTGCCCGTCACCGACATCAAAACGCTCGCGCAGTTCCGTCAGGAGACGTTGGCCGTGCCGCGTTTCAATAGCTTTTTGCTCGGCGGATTCGCGCTGCTGGCGTTGCTGCTGACGCTCGTCGGTTTATATGGCGTGATGAGTTACAGCGTCACGCAACGTACGCCGGAAATCGGCATACGCATGGCGCTCGGCGCTTCGGCGACGGACGTGTTGCGCATGATCGTCGCGCAAGGCGCACGCCTCGTTGCTCTCGGCCTCGCCCTCGGTTTAGTCGGAGCCTTCGCCCTCACGCGCGTGCTGCAAAATCTGTTGTATGACGTACGCACGACCGATCCGTTGACGTTCGCGCTGATGGCTTTGCTGTTGGCATGCGTAGCGTTGCTGGCTTGCTATTGGCCGGCACGACGGGCGACGCAAGTTGATCCGCTGATTGCCTTGCGGCGCGAATGAGCTATTCGATAAAGCGGATGATGTGTTGGCGCATCCACACAGTGATTCGTGCGACATCCCATTGATCGGCCTCAGTGGCATAAACCAGTTCGAGCAAGTCTTCGTTAGTGCAAGAGATTTCGTACCCGTTGAGTTGCAGGAAGCAATCGGTCAAGTGAGTGGCTGTCCTCTTGTTACCGCCGAGCCACGGATGATTTTTGATCAGCCCGAAACAAAGCGTAGCGGCTTGCGCATAAAGGTCGGCGTTTTCATAGGCAGCGGCTTGGCGCGGGCGCGCAAGGGCTGATTCGATCAGGCTTCGGTCAAATACGCCATATCTTGTTTCACCGTGCGCCCACATCAACGCGAAGTGTTCGCCTACCGCATTGGCATATTCTAGATAGTGCATAGCGGTTAATCGCCACGACGTTTCATTTCATCGAATGCGCCGCGAAATTTGTTGAGCGTGCGCTGGGCGTGCTGTTTCATTTCGTCGGTGACAGGAGGCAGGATTTCGGTTTCGATGCGGCCTTCATTGAAATGCACAACGATGATCGAGCCTTCGGCGGCTCCTGCCACTTGGGCCATTTCTGTCGGCATCGGCGCAGCCCATCCTTGTTCGGTTTTGGTGAATGCTAATAACTGTGACATATGCGTTCCTCCAGCAGATTCTGGCTTGAAAGGTCTGGCTAAGGCAATAGAGAGCTTCATCATTCGCCAACGGCGCTTGACTGACGCGAGTCGCCTTTGCAAATGAATTGATGCGGCGTATATTCCGCGCGTCCGCCAACCAAGTTGAGACGAGTCAGCCGCCTCAAACAAAACAAAGTTGACAGACCGGTGACCGATGTCAGGTGAGCCTTAAAGCCCGAAGTTGTATTACCGCTGCCTTTTGCCAAGCCGTTTCGTCAGCAATTACTCCCGGCAAAATCCAGCACATCTTTTTCATTCGTGGGAACTGAGGTTGCGGCGTGAGATGGCATCTTGCAGCGCAACCGATAACCAACAATGCCAACCCGCACAAGATGCCATCTGGTGCCACACGCTTGAGAGGTCTGTAGCTATGCTCGCCAAAGAATGGTCACAACGTAAGCCGTCTTATGATTTCGTGATTGTCGGATCAGGTTATGGCGGCGCAATCACCGCCGCGCGTTTGAGCGCCGCGCCGTCTAAGCCTTCTGTCTGCATTCTCGAACGCGGACGCGAATGGCAGGTCGGCGAATTTCCCGACAACCTGCGCGATGTGTTGAAACACCGCAACGACCGCAATCTCAATCCGACGGGGTTGTATGAGTTTTTGACTTACCCCGAAATCACCGTGTTAAAAGGCTGCGGACTCGGCGGCACTTCGCTCATCAACGCCAACGTAGCCATCAAGCCCGACGATGAAACCTTTCTGCAATCGGCGTGGCCGAGCCAGTTGAATGCGGCGACGTTGCAACCGTTTTATGACAAGGCGCGCGATGTGTTGGACGTTACGGCTCATCCGCTTTCAGCTCCGACGCAAGCAACCTGCTTGCGTAAAGTGAGCGGACTTGACCGCCGCGCGCAGGAATTCGGACAGCGCGCTTATGGTTTGGACATCGCCGTCAATTACAAGCCGGATGGTTTGAATAAGCACGGCGTCGCGCAAAAGCCTTGCACCGATTGCGGCGATTGCGTGACGGGCTGCAACGTAGGCGCGAAAAATACGCTGGCGATGAATTACCTGCCCATCGCGCAACGCAACGGCGCGCACATCTTCCCCAAGTGCGAAGTCAAACACGTCGAGAAGCTCTCAACCGGCGGCTGGCGCATTCACGGACGCCGCTTTGACGGCGCGTTCCCGGATGATTTCAAGATCGAAGCCAAGAACGTAATCCTGTCAGGCGGCTCGTTAGGTACGACCGAAATTTTGCTGCGGTCAGAAAAGCAAGGCTTGAAGCTGTCGCCCAAAGTCGGCCAACAGTTTTCGGGTAACGGCGACTTTTTCGCGCTGGCTTATAACGCCGATCATCAGTTGAACACGATGGGCTTTGGCAAAGACGCGACGCATCAGTGGAAGTTGCGCGGCAATGCGCCGGGGCCGAGCATCGTGGGCGCGGTGAAATACGATAAGAATTTGCCGCTCAGTCAGCGCATCCTCGTCGAAGACTTTTCGTTCCCCAAAGCTTATGTCGCAGGCGCGCGTTTCGCCTTTGACGCAGCCTCTGTTTTGGGTTTGGCGCAAGACACCGACACGGGTGACGAAGCGCAGGAACGCGCGCGCCGCGAGCGTCCGCCGCTGCCTGATCCTTATCAATTCAACGACAACTCGCTCAATCACACGATGCTCTATTTGATAATGGGGCACGACGACGCGCGCGGTTCGATGCGGCTGAAACGCGGCTTCCCAGACTTTCAGGAACGCCTAGAAATTGATTGGGACAACGCCGGACGCCAGCCGCTTTTCGATCTCATCAACGCTGAAATCCATCGCCACGCGCGGGCCTTGGGCGCGAGCTTCTTGACCAATCCGCTGTGGCAATTCACGCGCGATAGAAATTTGATTACGGCGCATCCCCTGGGCGGTTGTCCGGTCGGCGAAGATTACCTGCACGGCGCAGTTGACCCTTATGGCCGCGTATTCGCAGGCGACGGCGCGGTGCATGACGGCTTATTCGTCGCCGACGGTTCGTTGATTCCTACGGCGTTGGGCGTGAATCCCTTCCTGACGATTTCGGCCTTGAGCGAACACATCGCCGACCGGATGGTGCGCAAGCTCAATGGCGAAGCCTATCCCGCGCCCGCCAAAGCCGTGAGCATGGCGCGGCTCAATCCGCAGGAAGTCATTCAACAAAAGGAAGTTGATCTCGAACGTTTGTTCACGCGCACGGGCGCTACGCAAGCGGCGGCGGGGATGGTGAACAGCGGCACGGCGAGTTACGACGCGGCGACGCGCACGATTCGCAACGATCACGTATGGAAAGGTTTCTTCCCGCGCGGACACATTCTCAATCAATTTTCGACGGCGTTTCATCTGGGTTTCCGCAAACGCTTCAGTATGGAAAACGGCAAGCTCATCGGCCTCACCAGCGGCACTGACAACTTCCCGCGCGCCAAAAACACCATCGAAGAAATCACGCTCACCAAACGCGAAGGCACGTTGGAGCCGGGCAAATATATTTTGTTGCGTTACACCGAACCGCAATGGCGCGGCTTTTACGACGTATTCAAAAAGGTCAGCGACGACCTGTTGATCGGGCGCGTTTATCTGGGCGATTACCCCAACGGACATCGCCTGTTCACCTTCCCGATGACGCGCAGTTACGGTTTGGACAATCTCACCGTCGCCGATCATCGCACGCTGTATGCCCAATCAACTGCGCCGACCAAAGCGCAATTACATGGCGTATGGGAAATGCGCGCCGTCTCGAACGCTGCGCAAACCGGCGCGCTTGCTTATCTGAAATTCGATCACAAACCCGACGGTACTTTGCAGGCGAACTATCAATTCCTCGGCTTGCTCGAAGGTTTGGCTGAACCTGTCTTTGGACAAGACCATTTTCGGCTGAACGATTTCACGCCTTTCCACGATGAGATTCGTTGGCTCGACGCCGACACGATGGTGGGCAAATACCTCACCGCGACACCGCCCGTGCTGACGAATCTCTTTGGCGAGCAATCGCTGGGCTTGTTGCAAAACGAAAAGGCAGCGGACGGCACGGCGCAATTCGGGTTCTATTACGTGCTGCGGCGCGCCAATCTCGCCGACACGCCGCCCCTGGGCTTCTTGCGTCCGCTGCTCGACATCCGTCTGCCGTCGGGCATCGGCTTGAGCTTCGACGAAGAAATGGATGGCCGCTATTTCGCAGGTCACAGCGTCGCGGCTGGTCGCTTGGGCGATCTGACGCTTGATGCCAAGGGCGCGAACGACGGCATGGCGATCAGTTTCGCTGCGCGCATCACGGCGCGCGACATCAACGAATTTTGCACCAGCCCTGAACACGAAGCGTCAATCGGCGGCAAGCTGCATTTCGGCGATTGGCAGGGACGCGGCGCGCGCGCTTTTGAGATCAAAGAGAGCAGAAGCTCCTTCAATTACCTGCGCGTCAATCCCGCGACGGGCGAAGCCGAGATGCTCTATCGGCTCTACTTCAACGACGACGCCGGACGCGAACACCTGTTGCACGGACGCAAGTATCTGCAAAAAGACGCGAGCGGCATTGCCGAATTGTTGCGCGATTTCACCACGCTTTATGTACATCTCACCGACCAAACGACGGGCAAAGAATTGGGCACAGCGCGCATGCACTTCCGTTCGTTCGAGAACCTCGCGGCGGCAGCTAGCTTCGCCCGCTATCTCACGTCGTTCCGCGTCACCGGAACCGACAACGTGTTCATGCAGGCGCAAGCTCAGTTGCGTTATCTCGCGCTGACCAATCAGTTCGTGACGCGCGAATACGATTTGTTCGGCAGCTTCCGGGTCTGACGAGTTACCCAGAGGCTGCCAAACCAGGAGGTGACTGTATGGCAACCTGTTAGGTTGCCGGGTATTCAAGAGCGTCTTTCGGCTGGCAACGAACGCATTCCCGTATCACTGGCAACCTGACAGGTTGCCATACAGTCACCTGAAACCGATCTAACTGAATCAACCAGAAAGGAAATTTCTCTATGCCTGACACTGCCACTATCGCCTTGCAACTTTTCGACAGCACGCGCCAACCCGTGGGCGCCGGTTTCAAATCCCTGATTCGCATCAGAAACGGACATCAGGAAATGGTGTTGACCAAAGATTTCACCGGTCAGCCGCCGATGTTTCAAGTCGAATTTTTCAATAACTTCGGCGACGATTACACGGTGATCGCTTCGGCGAGCAAGCACCATGACGCGGGCTATCATCCGGTGAAAGTTCAGCAGCACGATACGCGCCAACTCGACTTGATGCTGTTGCCCAAAAAGACCAAATACAATTTCACGCGGGCGGCCTGGACGACGCTCAAACGCGCCGATCCGAAACTGATCGCCTTCATCGTCAGCGGCGCTCCCAGCGAAGATGACGCGCGCGGGTTATATGACGAATTGCTGGATGGCGATGAGCCGAAACAAGACACGTTGGCCGCTTTTCACAACCTCACGACGGCGCTCAAGCAGGCCCACCTGCCGCAAGGCAGCCCCTTCGATTATTTCAAACAGTTGATCTGGGAAGGTAACGCGCCGAAACGCGACCGCTTTTTCGCTTATTGCGATCAACAATTGGTGGCTCAGGTGCGCCAGGCCAGATTGCAGGGCGAGTGGGAAGCGTCACCGGCGTTCACTCATCCGGGCGCGACGAGTTCGTTCAAGCAAAAGCAATTCGGCGAAGCTAACCTGCAATTGTCGTTTCACGAAAACCCGCATGACTTACGCAACATTGGCGGCGTGGCCTGTTGCAAGGTCGAAGCCGACCTCGACTACTTCAGAGACAAAGGCGCGCACTTTTTGCTTGAAGTCATTCCCAATGCCATCACCGGCAGCAAGACGAATCCGAAAGCCGCTTATCTGTTGCGCTGGATTGCCGGTCGCCATGCCGGCGTGCCGGAATTCGATCCGCCTTATACGTTAGAAGCTGTCGCGAGCTAACTTGATTTGACCGAAAGCATCGGCAACATGCCAAGCGTAGTGACGACTTCAGTCGTTCCGGTAAACGGAAGCACTGCACGACTGAAGTCGTCACTACACAACTTACTGTGTTGAGAAACCACCTGATGCAATCTCTGATGAAGACTTTTTTGCTTGGCCTGCTTGCCTTATTTGGCTGGGTCAACGCTGTGGCTCAAACCGTACCGCTCAAGTTACAAGCCCGCATTCTGCAACTTGAAGACGAACGCAACCTCAGCGGCGACGAACTCATCAAACTGCTCAAACACGCTGCGCCTGCGGTACGCCATCGCGTCATCATCGCACTCGGTCGCATCGGCGACGCGCGCGCCGTCACGCCGTTGCTCGACTATCTCGAAAAATACAAAGACGAAACGGGACAGCCACTCGTCGTATTCGCGCTGGGCGAAATCGAAAGCACGCAAGCCGTGCCGAAATTGCTCACCTTCGTCGAACTGCGCCATCCGTTGAACGCTCGCGCCGCCGAAGCCCTCGGCAAAATCGCCAGCGTCGCCGCCAACGCACAAAGCCTGGGAGCGGCAACGCTCGAACGCATCAATCAATCCATCATCAACTTGTTGCCTGCGCCTGAAGCAAAGCTCTCATCGTCGCAACGCAACGCCGCAGGCTGGTGCATCGCGGCGCTCTTGCGCTTGCGTTCGCCGCTGGCCGTTGCGCCGCTCACACAACAATTGCAATCACCCGAAGCTGAGATTCGCGCCCAAGCCGCCAACGCGCTTTCACGGTTGCGTTGGCCGATCAACGAAGCCGTACCCGCTTTGATCGCTTCACTCAGCGAAAACAACAGCTTCAACGACGTACGCGCTAATGCCGTGCGCGCGCTGGGCGTGAGCAACGATCCGCGCGCCGTCGAACCGCTCATCAATGCGCTCAACGACAAAGCAACAGAAGTCGAAATCACCGCGATTCGTTCGCTCGCGCAACTCAATGACTCGCGCGCTATCGAACCGCTCATCCAACTGTTTGAACCTTATCGCGCGAGCAAGATCAACGTGTTGCTCGAAGCGGCGGCGGCCTTGACTACATTGAAAGCGAAAGAGGCTTTGCCCGCTTTGCTGAAAGTGCGTACGGCGCAACTGCCGAAACGTTGGCTGGAATTTGAGACGGCGGTATTCAAGCTGAGTGATGATCCGGTTTCGCTGTTTCCCTTGCATGGTGGTGACGCAAAAAAGGCTTACTGCCAAGATTGGCGTCGTGCCGCCGTTACGGCGCAAGCTCTCACAGCCGCCGTTCTGCCGACTGAGCAAGAGACGCTTTGGGAAAGCGTTGTAGACGAAGTAATGCTCAACGGAATTCTCTCGCAAGCCTCGAATTCTGATTGCGACCGCCGCAGTCTGCCTGCCACGTTATCAGCCATCGCCAAGCTCCTGCTTCACCCATCACACAGCAACTTTCTAAATGCGGAACATAAAAACAGGGCAAATAATGAAGCGTCTGCCACCTACGCCTTGTCACTTATTAGCAATACATTGGAAAGCAGCGATCCATATATTCGCGCCGCAGCCGCTTCGCTCTTATCCACTTATGACAAAGAAGGCTACTTCGTCGCGCAACTCGCCCAAGCCTTGCCACGCTCACAGCAAGACGACACCAACGACGCGAAACTCGCCATTCTTTCCGCATTAGCTAAATACAAAACCAAACCGGCTATTGCGGCGATCAAGACTGCGCTCAAAGACCGCGATCAACTGGTACGCCGTCACGCCGTGAATTTGCTCAAGCAACTCGAAGCAGGCGATTTCAGTGTTGCGATTGGAACCGTCCAAACCGGACGCACCGCCGCTTTCTATCAACGAGTCGTGACGGCTTCGCAGCAAAAACTCTTTGCGACAATTACAACGGCGAAAGGCACGATCAAGCTGGAACTTTATGCGCAAGACGCACCGTTGACCGTCAACAATTTCGTCACGCTGGCGCGCAAAGGCTATTTCAACGGCGTCGCGTTCCATCGCGTCGTACCCAACTTTGTCATTCAGGGCGGCGACCCGCGCGGCACGGGCGACGGCGGGCCGGGTTATGCGATTCGTTGTGAAATCAATCAGCGGCCTTTTGGGCGAGGCGCGTTGGGAATGGCCTTGTCAGGCAAGGACACGGGCGGTAGCCAGTGGTTCATCACGCACGCGCCGCAACCGCATCTCGACGGCGGATACACCGTGTTCGGCCAAGTCGTCAGTGGCATGAATGTCGTAGACCGCATCACGCGCGACGACGTAATGCAGCGCGTCGTCATCACCAATCGGTAAGAGAGTGTCAAAGCAGCGCGTGGCGATTAGCGATCAACAACCCTAGCGCCACGATCATCACGAAAGCCGCAAACGAATGGCGTAAGCGTTGCGCCGAAATGCGCCGCGACAGCCAGACGCCGATGAACGTGCCAACAATGGCGGCGGCAGTAAACGCGAGCGTCTGATCCAACGGCAACGCGCCGTGCTGCCAATGTCCGATGAAACCCGCCGCCGAGTTCAACGCAATCACCAGCAACGAAGTCCCTACTGCCAGATGCATCGAAAGGCCACCGAATAAGACCAACGCGGGTACGATGAGAAAGCCGCCGCCTACGCCAAGAAAGCCTGTGACGACGCCTACGCTGGCACCCGCGAGCAAAGTGCGCGGCAAGTTCGCCTCGTGCGGCGCGGCGTCATCGGCGTTCGCTTTATTGCGCAACATCAGCGCGGCGACCACGAACATCAACAACGCGAACAGCAACAACAGCATTACGCTCGACACCAACGGCGTAAGTTGCGCGCCTAGCAAAGCGCCTACCGTGCCCGCGCCGCCGAATAACGCAGCGGTGCGCCAGTCCAAACGGCCCTGCCGCCAATGCAACGCGCTCGCCGCTAAACTGGTTGAACCGACAATCGCCAGCGACATCGCAACCGAAGTTTTGGCTTCGATGCCCGCGACATAAACCAGCACGGGTACGGCCAAAATCGAACCGCCGCCGCCCAGCAAGCCAAGCGAAATACCGATGGCGCCACTCAATAACAACGCGAACACCTGCTGCCATTCCATTTACGCTTGCTCCTATTTCGCGGGCGTACAAGTCGCCGCGTTCGGCTGTTGATTCCACGGCATCCGCGCCAGCACCATTCCCATGCCGCAAGTGTCTGTCACCGACGAAAACACCAGCCCCGCGCCGATGAAACCCGACAACGCGATAAACCACGGATGCACCGTCGCGGCTAAAATGACGCCGATCAATACGATCAATCCGGCAGTGAATCGCACCTGTCGTTCGAGCGACCAGACGCGCGACGCGCTGCGTTCGACCGGCAAGCCCGCCGCCGCCCACGCCAGCAATCCGCCCTCGACGACGCGCACATCGGCGTGGCCGCGCTGTTCTAACTGTTGCGCCGCTTGCGCAGCGCGTCCGCCCGAACGGCACAAGACATAAACCGTTCGATCTTGCTCAACCGCGCCCGCGTGTTGCGCGAACTGCGACAGCGGCAGCAAGCGCGCGCCGTTGATGCGCTCGGCGGCGTGTTCGGCAAATTCGCGTACGTCTATCAACTGGCAATCCGCGCCAGTCGCCAACCGTTGTTGTAATTCGTTGACCGTAATTCGTTGCATAGTGAAGTTCCTCGATTCAGTTTTAAGGGGGCGCATTCTCTGCCGCGCCCGTTTGATGAGCAAGCCGCTCAGCGGACGTTTGAGTTGAGTGAGGCAAGCTGTGTAAGTTGTCAGCGATGCACGAAAATCGCGGCAACCGTTATTGAGCCTGAAACCATGAAAAAACAAACTCCTTTTGGCGAACTCGAAATCTGTGACGCACATACGCACTTTTTCTCGCGGCGTTTTTTCACGACGCTGATCGGACAATCGCCAACGTTATCGCAAGCTGACGATGCACTTGCGCAAGTCGCCTCAATGACCGGCTGGACGATGCCGCCAGAGAATCCGGCGGAACTCGCGCAACACTGGCAAGCCGAACTCGACCGTCATCACGTCGCCGCCGCGATGCTGATGGCGAGCGTCCCCAACGACGAAGATTCAATTGCCGCTGCTGTCTCAGACCGCATTTACGGCGGATTTTTCGTCAACCCCAACCAGCCTGACGCCGTTGAACGCACGCGCCGCGCCTTTGATGAATGGCATCTGCGCGTTGTCTGCCTGTTCCCGCCAATGTTTCATTTCTCGATGGCGGATAACGAAACCGTCCGCGCCATCGTTGCACTCGCCAGCGAACACGCAGGCACCGCCGTGCTGGTGCATTGCGGCGCTCTCTCGGTTGGCGCGCGCAAGAAACTCGGCTTGGCGAGCAAGTTCGATATGCGTTATTCGAATCCGCTCGACGTGAGCAAGCTCGCGGCTGAATTCCCTGCTGCGCGTTTCATCATTCCGCACTTCGGCGCAGGGCTTTTCCGCGAAACGCTGCTGCTCGCCGACCTTTGTCCCAACGTCTATCTCGACACGTCGAGCAGCAATAGTTGGATGAAATACGAAGGACTCGATCTCGTCACGGTCTTTCGTCGCGCGCTCGCCGTCGTAGGCCACGAACGTTTGCTGTTCGGTTCGGATTCTTCTTTCTTCCCGCGCGGCTGGGTGGCTGACGTATTCAACACGCAAGTCGCAGCGTTGCAGGAACTCGGTGTAACTAACGAGCAAGCCGCTGCAATTTTCGGCGGCAACCTGCGAAGATTGTTTCAACGTTAGTAACGGTAGCGCAATCTGCCGAGATTGCGTGGCATTGTCATCTGGCCCTGGCCGCCGCAACTGACGCTTTATGCAGGCAGCCATCACAATGCACGCCGCTAAATCAATTGAAGCAATCGCAAGCAGCGCAATCTCGGCAGATTACGCTACGATTGCGCCTGAAGTTTTTATTTATGCCTACGATTTTCACGCACGCTGTCATTGGCAGCGCCGTCGCCAAACTCGCCGCGCGCCCATCGCTTCATCTGCCAACCGTAATCGCCTGCGCCTTGCTCGCCGTCTTGCCTGACATTGACGGATTATTTTTCGGCGTCATCCCTTATGCACACACGTTCGGCCATCGCGGCTTCACGCATTCGTTGTTATTCGCGGCCTTGAGCGGATTGCTCACGGCGCTGTGTTTCGTCTGGGGCGAATGGATTTCGCTCGACGAGCTGGCGCGTTACGCGTTGTTGTTCGCGGGTGCCACGGCTTCGCACGGCTTGCTCGATGCGTTCACCAGCGGCGGCCTCGGCGTAGCCTTTTTCGCGCCGTTCGATACGTCGCGGTATTTCTTTCCGTTTCATCCGATTCCAGTTTCGCCGATGTCGGGCGCGGCCTTACTCACAGCGCGCGGTTGGCGCGTCATTGCAAGCGAGCTCCTGATGTTGTGGACGTTCGCGGCAGCGATCTGGCTATGGGATCGCCGCGTCGTATGGCGTTGCGCGCTCGCGGTTGGCGGTATTTTGCTGGGCACGTGGGCTTGGTTGCGCTAGATTGAGTTGAAAACCAGATTGAGTTGAAAAGAAGATTGTCGTAAGTTCACGCGCGATGAGTACACAAGGAGTCAAACTTATGTCAGCTTTGCCTAAGCACTATTACACGCTGGAAGAATATCTGGAGCTTGATCGCAACTCAGAGGAACGGCTGGAGTATTGGGACGGCGA
>JAYSVR010000169.1:0-22549 GCA_043718445.1 Acidobacteriota bacterium
GGTGAAAGGGGTTTCATCGTGTTCGATCATCACGCTTTCCGCTGCGTCGGCGTGGTCTTCGAGGTTCGGGTTTTCTTCGATCATAAGCAGTTCGTCTTCCAAAGCGGCAAAGTCGAATGACTCATCAGATGATTCATCGGGTGATTCATCGGGCGTTGCCACTTCAGAAGCGGGGGCTTCATCCTTCTCTAGTTCTTCAGGGTTTTCAGGGTTCGCCATATTTCGTGTCAGGCTTGCAAAGCCAAGTCTGGCTCGCCAATCGTTGAGGGTGCCGTCGCTTCAACTTCTGTTGTTTCAACTTCTGTTGTTTCAATTTCCGCCGCGACTTCAGTCACAACATCCGCTGCCGGTTCGCTGGCGGGTTCGTCTATTGGTTCAGCGGGCTTTTCATACGTATCAATAATCTCGACTGGCGCAACTTCGCTCGTGCGTTGCCGCGCGAAGATGTCGCCGTAAACTTCGAGTTGCACCAACGTGATCTCGGCGTATTTGACCAGTTCGAGCAACACCAGAAACGTCACGATCAGTTCGCGTTTGGATTTCGCCAGCATAAACAAATCGCGCACGTTGATCTCGCCGCCTTCAGCCAACGCCGCGCGAATCTGCGCGACTTTGGAACTCATCGTGACTTCATCACGATGGATTTCCATCTCGGCTTCTGCTTCGGCGCGTTTGAGAATTTCGCGGAAGACACGCAACAAATCGAACATCGTCGCCGAAATTTCAGGATTGCTCTTGTCGGTTTCGAGTTCACCGCGCGTATAACGTGCCGCTTCGAGTTCGCCCTTTTCATAAAGCATGTTCGCCGCCGACTTGAACTTCTGATATTCGAGCAAACGTTCAATCAGTTCGGCGCGCGGGTCTTCGTGCAAGTCTTCTTCGCCTTCGGCCATCGGGTCGGGCGGCAACAACATCTTCGACTTGATATAAATCAGTGTCGAAGCCATCACCAAAAAATCTCCGGCCAAGGCGATGTCGAGTTCCTGCATCAGCGCGAGATAAGCCAGATATTGTTCGGTGATGTGCGCGACGGGAATGTCTGTGATGTGTATCTCGTCTTTCTTGATGAGATACAACAATAGGTCGAGCGGTCCCTCGAACATTTCGAGCTTGACGCGATAGTTATCGTTGCGTGCGTCGTCAAAGTTTTCTTCTGTCGTAGTTGCCGCTTTCGCGGCTTTCGCTTTTGCCATTACGCTAAATAAAAAAGGCTTTCACAGCCGGTTGGTCTCGAAGATGAAGGCCATCAGGCGTTCATCGAGTTTGCGCCATTCACTCTCGGCGTCGTTGCGAATCTTGAAATTGCTGATGTCGGTTGCAGAACTGAAAACGGTAATACAGGTTTTGAAACCGATATAGGCGTCCCGCAAATGATCCAACCGGCGTTTGAGTACCGGCTGTTCGCCCAAATAAGGAGTCGCTTTTTCGATGGTGGTGATTCGGTTCGATAAGTCACGCATCCCTTGCGTGAACTTTTCTTTTTGTTCGACCGTCAATTGCCCAGCCTCACAGCAAATATAAAACGCTTCGTAAAGCCCTTTCGCTCTGGTTTGTGACTCACGTAATAGTTCAATGACGATCTCCTTTTCGGCTCGTCGCTCGTCCGCGCGCTGCCTGCCGTAATGCGTAATCAGCAAGGCGATCACCAACGTCGCCGCCATCTGAAGCAAGGGCAGTAAATCCAGTTCTTCCTTGAAACGAATGGGCAATCTTTGTTTGAGCAGCAAACCCAGGCACAACCCCACCAAAAACCAGACGAGGTATAGAGGCCGTTTACCCTCGATCAACTTTCCGAACATAGAATTGAATTTCCCTCGGAAGGAAGGGTTCATCAATACAATGAAATTCCAACCGGTTGAGTACTTGCTGAACCCCAAACTCACGCGCCAGACCGGCGAAGGCTTCGTCTAAAAACGCGGTGGTATAGCCAGGTGTGCCGTCCAGATTCACCAGCAACTTTCGCCCTTGTTCAAGCGCCTGCACAAAGCGCGGCTTCAACAGCTTCTCTCGAAATTCCTCGCCGGAATTCGGCCCATCCGTTCGATAGCGCCAGCCCGGAGAGTCGGCAAACTCTCTGGCGATGTTGAGCGTCAGCGGGGAATCGGTTCCAGATAACACTGGCGCAACAGCTACTTCATAAGTCGTATTCATAAGAATCACCTCCGTGAACAGCGTTTTATCAGTTCCCTCGCCGGGCTTCAATCGCCAATAAAACCGGTACGCCCAACAGTTTCTCCGCCACCGTTACTTCAATAACGAATCTGCATCGCTTCGCGCACTTCGCCCATGATGCGTTGCGCTTCGGTGCGAGCTTTGCGCGAACCGGTTTGAATCACGTCCATCACTTCGTCTTGATGATCGCGGTAATAGTTGAGCCGCTCGGTGAGGGGCGCGAGGTATTCGATCAAGGCTTCGGCGAGAGCTTTCTTGCGGTCTACGCAACCGATTTTGGCGGCGCGGCAATCGGCGTCGAATTGATCGGCGACTTCGGCAGCAACGAACAATCGGTGCATCTGGCATACGTCGCAGGCTTCGGGGTGACCGAAGTCAGTGCGCTTGATGCGCGTGCGATCCGTAATCATCTTGCGCGTTTTTTCGCGCAACGAATCCGCCGACTCAGAAAGCTCAATCGTGTTGCCGTAACTTTTCGACATCTTGCGGCCATCCGTGCCGGTCAGTTTCGAGATCGGCGTCAACAGCGCTTCGGGTTCGGGAAAGACTTCGCCGTAAAAGTTGTTGAAGCGACGCACGATTTCGCGCGTCAGCTCTACGTGCGCGACTTGATCAATGCCGACGGGCACGTAATGGGCTTTATACATGCAAATATCCGCCGCTTGCAGCGCGGGGTAGCCCAGAAAAGCGTAATTATTCAGGTCTTTGTCGGTGATGTTTTCTTTTTGCTCTTTGTAAGTCGGCACACGCTCAAGCCAACTGAGCGGTGTGACGGCTGAAAAGTAAACAAACAATTCGGCGTGTTCGGGTATGAGCGATTGCACGAAGATGGTTGATTGATTCGGGTCGAGTCCGGCGGCGAGCCAGTCCGTCACCATCGCCAACGTATTCGCCTTGATCTGCGAAGTGTCGGCGTAATCGCTCGTGAGCGCGTGCCAGTCAGCCACGAAGTAAAAACATTCGTACTGATCTTGCAGCTTCACCCAGTTTTTGAGCGCGCCTTCGTAATTGCCCAAATGCAATTTGCCGGTGGGGCGCATGCCACTCACGATTCTTTTCATAATGGATAAATCAAATGACTGAAAGCGCGAGATCAATCAGCGGGTCTACGAGCTTGTTTAACAGGCCAGAAGCGGCGACGGCAATCAAGATGAAAATGCCGAATTGCCCGATTTGTTCAAAAAAATCATCGAAACGATCAGGCAGCAGATTGCGCAGCATGTGTCCGCCATCCAGCGGCGGAATCGGCAACAAGTTGAGTACCATCAAAAACAGATTGAGGCTGATCGCAATGCGCAAAACATAACCCAGCGTTGACTGAAATTCGCCGAGACCAGCGCCAGCCGATGAAACTACGATTTTCAGCAGAATCAGGCTGACAATAGTGATCGCCAGATTTGCCAGCGGGCCGGCAAACGAAGTCCAAAAATCGCCCCACTTAGGGTCGCGCATTTGGCGACGGTCAACGGGCGTGCTGGCCCAGCCCATAATGCCTCCGGCGGTGACCAGTGAGAGGATGGGAACAATCACCGTGCCGAACATGTCAATGTGCGGCAACGGGTTGAGCGTCAGCCGTCCCATGTCTTTGGCGGTCGTGTCGCCCCAATAAGTCGCCATCAGCGCGTGCGATAACTCGTGCAGCACCGTGGAAAAAAGAAAGATGACATAAACGATGACAATCTTGCTGATGTCTAGTTTGCCCACGCTTTCGACTCCTTTTGATTCTTTAACGTTTGGATAAAATGGGTAGGTCGGCGACGGTAACACGCGCTCAGAAAAAGTGTCAATTTTGCTTTGCTTCGGTGTTTCAGTCACCAACGTTTTGACACCAAAACCGCCAAGACAGCTTGTTCATCGGGCGGCAGCAAGCGTCCGAAAGGTCGTGCCGTCAGGCGAATCGCACGTTGGACGAGTTCGCGCGACGTGATGATTTCGACACCGAGCGTCAAAGCGTATTCATACTCAGGATCGGTCAGGTCGTAATGCACAATCGACTTGGCCTGCACCCATTCGCGCTTGAGCCGCAACTCGGCGGCGAAGTCGAACAATTCAAGCAATGAATGGTCGGAGGTCAGATGTCCGCAACGCCGATTGCGAAAGCGGCGCGGACCGCGTTCGCCGTTGAAAAATTCGTCCAGCAAGATTGCCACCGTCAGTCTCCGCTTTTCACTTTTTCGCCACCGCAGGCACAGCAGACGCCGGTGCAACCGCTTTCGCCGCGCTCTTGCTCGCAGGCTTAGCGGCTTTGGGTTTAGCGACCGACGGTTCAGCCGTTGCCGCTTTCACCTTGTCTTTGACCGCAGCTTTCTCCTGAGACTGCAAATGGCTCACATGATCTTTGAGTTCGGAAAGAAAGCTGATCGTTCGTTGCAATTCCTTGTTGAATTGATCTTCGCTCAACTTGCGACGAGTTTTCTTGACCGCCTTTTTGACACGACCTACCAGGGCTTTGTGTTCTTTATGCTTCGACATAATTATGGGGTTCTCCTTAGCTTGGAATACAGCTTGAATACAACGGGATACAGCGTGGATTGATTTGTCTCCGCAGGGTTTGTGCGCTCCGATACGAACGCACAGGCAGTATACGTTAGGCCATCATGCTTGTCAGTGGCACATAGCTGCTATGCTCAATCTTCATTTAGACCAGTCAGTCAGACCAATACCAGTGAATGAAACAGTCCGAGTTCAAGTCACCCAGAAAAATCGCGGAATAGGCGGAAAAGCGCAGAAGGGCGCGGAAATTATTCCATCAGCTATTCGTTCCCAGTTTCCGGTCTTATTTCCACCTCAAGCCTTTTCCGCTTCTCTCCGTGTTTTTCAGCGTATTCCGCGATTTCTCTGGAGATCTCCCAAATGCGACCAATTCGTTCACTGGTATTGGTCAGTCAGACCAGTCAGTCTGTACTTCAGCGGTTCAACTAGACGCCCAATCACAGCATTGCGTTCTCAATGCCTGCGTTTAACCAATCGGCCTTTCCTGAAATTTCAACTTCCGAAAAAACCAAGCCGTTCATACGAATTTCTGGATAAACCAATTGCACGGCATTACGCTGAATCATCATTCATCTGGCTAAGTCATTGCGTTTTCAAGGAGAGTAAAAGGCTCTGTCGAAAAGTGATTTGTGGCATCGGGCTTGCAGTTAAGCGGCAAACAGCGCGAATTCATAATTCTTAAACAACCGCGCATCGTCTTCAAAGTTTTCATCCCAGCAAAGCTAGCCTTCAAAAGGAGAGGTCCTAAAAAGCCTCTCCTTGTTTTTTTGTCCTATGACATTTCAGGCGACATTTCAGTGTTGCGATAAGTGAGTGAAGCTCAAAGCGACGAGCGCGCGTTTGACCGCTTGCAAGGCATCGGCAAAACGCGATTCGTGTACGAGTACGGCATCGGTGAGATAAGTCGAGATGCTGAGAATGCTGATGTCTTCTTCGGCCAATGCCCGGCTGATCTCAGCGATGAAACCCACGACCGAAAAATCCAGCACCGTGTCAAAGCGAATCATCCGCCGGTCGCGCTCCACCTGTGCATCGGGAAAGTTCGCCGCCATTGCGAGCCAAGCCTCTTGCGCGACGATCAAGGTGACTTCGGCCTTATCGCGCGTGATCGAAACGAAATCGTCCAAGTCACGCACCGCCAGCAACGCCTGACGGAATTGATGAAGCGGCAAACCCGCTACGACATAGCGCGTCTCAGGGGTGTAAAGTTGAATAGTCATCGTCTTGAATTTTCAGCGTGAAGAAATCGCAGGCCAGCCCGACGTTTTCAATTCGCGGCGCAAACGCGCAATCGTCGCTTCTAGGTCTTCGAGCTTGCGCGGAATCGCAGCGGACATATTCACCGGATCGCCTGCGGTCACGAGAATGTCGTCTTCGATGCGTATGCCGATGCCTTTGTATTTCTCGAACGCCGGACGCACCGCCTTGATGAAGTCTTCGTTGCCCGGCACTTTCGCCAGCACAGCGAGTGCGTCAGGACGGATGTAAATGCCCGGCTCAACCGTCAGCACCATGCCGGGTTCGAGCGGCGTGCGATAATCGCCTACGTCGTGAACGTTCATGCCGATCCAGTGGCTGGAACCGTGCATGTACCACACGCGGAATTGGTCGCCGCTCTTTGACGTAATCAAGCCCAGCTTTAACAAACCTTCCTTGATGACTTCGGCGGTCGCGCCTTGCACAGTCTTTTCGTCCATCACCGAACCAACTTGCGCTCCGGCACGCACGCGTTTGATTGAGGCTTCTTGCGCGTCGTAGACGATGCGGTAGATGTCGGTTTGTTCTTTCGAAAACTTGCCATTGATCGGAATCGTGCGCGTGATGTCAGCCGTGTAATGGTCGTATTCCGCCGCGCAATCCATCAGCAGCAAACTGTTGTCGGCGAGGGCTTCTTGATTGGTGATGTAATGCAACGTCGTCGCATTGGCTCCGCCGCCGACGATGCAGGGATAACCCCAACTGTCAGCGCCGCGCCGCTTGAATGTATATTCAAACTCCGCCTGAATTTCGTATTCGTGCTGCGCTGATCCGGCGGCGGCAAAGACGCGATGAAAGGCTTCAGCCGTGATGTCTACGGCGTGTTGCAACAGCTTCACTTCCCACGGCGACTTGCGCACACGCAACTCGGCAAAGATCGAATGCGCTGATTTCACTTTCCACAGGTCGCGCAAGCCGCCCGCCAATTCGTGTTCAGCGCGATATTCGCGCAAGTCGCGGCCTGGCGGCGTCAACAGATACAACTCTGATTGACTGTTTTTAACGGCGTCGGCAACGGACGCAAACTCGCGCTGCCATTGCGCTGCGAGTTGGTCATTGGGTTTCGACACGTTGCCGCGTTTGGCAATGGCCTGTTCAGCTTTAGGTGCGAGCCACGCGAGAAAACCGTTCAACAAACGCGCGTCCCAAATCTCTGACACGCCGCTGCGCGCACGGGCGTCTTCGTTGCTCATCATCTTGCCGTTCCACGTTTCGTTGCGCGCGTTGCGTTCGGGCACGAAAAGAATCTCGCGGATTTCTTGTCCCTGCGGCACGAGTACCAGTGTGCAATCCTGCTGCTTGATGCCCGTGAGGTAATAGAGATTGTTCTCTTGCCGATAGTGATAATCTACGTCGTAGGTGTAAATGCGCGGCTCGGTGCTGAGTAACACCATCACGCTGTTCGCGCTCATCCGCTTCATCACTTCAGTGCGACGCTTGCGCAACTCAGTCACGCGATCAATTTCGGCAACCTTCGGCGCAGGCGGCGCGACGTGCCACATTTGGGCGAGCGCCTCTTTGGCGGCATCATTGGCCGTAACCGTGACAAGTAAAGCCGCGCTTAAAAACACGACGGTGAGCGTGCGTTGAATTCGATAACTCATATTCTTTCCTCACGTGATGAAATGGTTTTGCGGTGATGCGAACCGCATAAGACTACAGACTTTCAGATAACTCAACTTGCCGCCCTGAAATAAAGAAGCGCCGCTTACCTGATTAGCAAGCGGCGCGGAAAGAGACGAAAGGAGACGAAATTTACGTGGGAATAAAAACAAATTTATTTATGGGTCGGAGCGTTCTGCCCCGAATTTTTCATGGGATATTTCAATACGACTAACTTGATGGCGCGGCGTCCAAAGCGGCGCGCTTCTTTATTGGTGGGAAGCCAAACGTCTACGCGATTGCCTTTGATCGCGCCGCCCGTGTCATGCACGGTGTAAACGCCTGAGTACTTGCCCGCATTGACTTGTACGACCGTACCCAACGGCAAGACGCGCGGATCAGCCGCCATCGTGCCTTGTTGCGTATGAATGCCGCTGCGCGTGCGTCCGTGAATGCTGTAAGCCGTCGCCTTGAATTGGCGCGGAGCGTGTGCTTGTTTGATTTCGGGTTCAGAGAACTTGACGGTCGAAAGCTTTTGTTCGTGTGACGGTTCGGCAACTGTCGCTTCCGGTTGCACCACAGAAACTTTTGGTTCGCAAATCGCCACTTCCGGCGAAGTTTCTAGTTTCGCTGCGACTTCCTGCGACGCAGTTACTTGCGACTCATTATTCGTCTGCGCGCAAGCAGCAAATTGAAACAGTGTGGATAAACAAACTGCGGTGAGAACGCGTGAAAAAACAGGGGTGTGATTATTATAGTGTTCTACCATAAAGATCGTTCAGCCTCCTATGTTGCCGGTTAAACCCTACCTTTGACATCAACACGCGCTTCAGGATGTGGATCGGACATCCGTAATTCTCTTGGTACTGCTTTTTCGAGAAGAAGCTTTTAGTTTGCTCAGAGCTTCAGTGTTGAACTACCTGAAACTCGCCTCTGAGTGAGGACTTGCCACCTTACAAATTTTACGTCATTGATGAAAGGCTTGTGAAAACTACGGGGCGCATTCTACCACTGAGGCCATGAGCTGATAGCACACCATTTCGCACAGCTTCATAAGCTGAATTTACAGGGCTATTTAACCGCCAAACTTTTTCTTGCGAGCAGGCAACCAGCCACATTTTCCACAGCTTCGCACCAATAAAGGCTGTTGAGTGACTGAAAAGGAAACAGGTAATCATACGTGTTTGGCTCATTTTCGCCCACAAAACACCCCACTCCTTATAAATTGCCCTAAGTCGCATGGCCTAAACTCAAAAATAGCTGCGGTTACATCTTAGCCATAAGGGGCCATAAGATTGTTCACAGCACGTCACCTTCGCGCTTTGGCTTGACGCACGCCGCCCAAGAGCGGTAAGTGTTGCCGTGTTGTATGAACCAATCTATTTTCGTCAGTACCAAACCAACCCAAACCAATAAGGAGAAAGCATGTCCAACGTAATCCCTGACCAGTATGCAGACCTATTCGACAAAAAAATCTTTGCCGGACTCGCCACGGTAATGCCCGACGGCGCACCGCAAGTCACCCCCGTGTGGATTGATTACGATGGCGAGTGCGTCGTATTCAACACCGCCGCTGGCCGCCAGAAAGACAAGAACCTGCAAGCGCAACCGAAGACATCAGTGATGCTGGTTGATCCTGACAACCCGTATCGTTATCTCGAAGTGCGTGGCTCGGTCATCGAACGCACGACGACAGGCGCAGATGATCACATCAACAAGATGGCGAAAAAATATATGGGGCAGGATGTTTATCCGTTCCGCCAGCCCGGCGAACAGCGCGTGATTTATCGCATCAAGCCAGAGCGCGTTAGTTCGATGGGATAAGCGATGAACGAATTTTCGTGGCGTACTCGTCAGGCCAATCTCGCACGCCTGAGCGAAGAAACCTTTGACCTGCTCATCATCGGCGGCGGCATCACCGGCGCAGGCATCGCGCTCGACGCCGCCGCGCGCGGACTCAAAACCGCGCTGATCGAAAAGCGCGATTTCGCGGCGGGCACTTCGAGCCGTTCAACGAAATTGATTCACGGCGGCCTGCGCTATCTCGAACATCTCGATTTCGCCTTGGTGCGCGAAGCCCTGCGCGAACGCGCCCTGTTACATCGCCTCGCGCCGCATCTGGTCGAGCCATTCCCGTTCGTCGTACCGATCTATCAGCAAAGCAATCGCAATTACGATCATCCGTTGAAGATGCGCGCGGGGATGTTTTTGTATGACCTGCTCGCCGGTCGCCACAACTTCGCGCGGCATCGGCGACTGTCAGTCACGGAAGCGTTGGAGTTCGCGCCGCAACTCGATCCGCAAGGCTTGCAAGGCGCTTTGTTGTATTACGACGCGCAAACCGACGACGCGCGCCTCGTGGTCGAACTCATCAAAACCGCGCACGAACGCGGCGCGTGCATCGCCAATCATTTGCAACTGAACCTTTTCACTTGCGACGACGCGAACCAACTCAACGGCGCGCAAGTGCAAGACGTATTGACGGGCAGCGAGTTCGAAATTCACGCGCATCAATGCCTCAACGCGACCGGCGTGTGGACGGACGAGTTACGCGAACTCACCAACGACCACAACCTGCAAGGCAAGCGCGTCAGGCCCTCAAAAGGCGTACACCTCACCGTCTCAGCCGAACGCTTGAACGTCGCGTCAGCGTGGCTGATTCCCGCACTGACCGGACATCGCTTCTATTTCGTAGTTCCCTGGCAAGGTCGCGTGAATATCGGTACGACTGACACCGATTATGACGAAGACAAAGACGCACCCGGCGTGATCGAAACTGAAGTCACTGAAATCCTGCACGCAATCAACGCCTATTTCCCCGCCGCGCAACTCGAACCCGAAGACGTCATCACGGCGTGGGCGGGCTTGCGTCCGTTGATCAGCGACGGCGCAAGCAAATCAACGACGGCGGTTTCACGCGAAGAAGAAATCTTTGAGAGTTCAGACGGATTGCTTTCGATTGCGGGCGGCAAACTGACCACCTATCGCCTGATGGCCGAACGCATCGTAGACCGCGCCGTCACCCGCTTGCGGCAACACAAGGTGAAGGCCGGGCCAATTGAGACGGAACGCATTGCGATTGGCGGTGGCAACGCTACACACGATGATTTGGTTGAGTTGGCAGGCAGACTTGCGCAAGCAGAACGTTTACCACGCGCTACGACGCAACATCTGGTGAGTTCTTACGGCACCGAAGCCGAATGCATCATCGAATTGATGCGTGCCGATGAAAGCCTGCGCGAACCGCTCATCAAAGACGACGAAGCCCTGCCGCACGTCGCAGCGGAAATCGTTTACGCCGCGCGTTATGAAATGGCGCTCACATTGGCCGACGCGCTAGCACGGCGTACTCGATTGGCGATGCTCGCAGAATTGCAAAGCGATGCCGTGTTGATTCGTTGCGCAGATTTGATGGCGGTCGAATTGGGTTGGAATGTGACGGAACGCATCAAGCAAATCGAAGCGATGCGGGCTGAGTTGGCACGCGAGTACGCGGTGAATGGCCTATGATTCGACGTGGCGCGAGCGAAACGACCGAACCCTCAAATGCCTCTGAGTGATGCGATGGCGGCGTGATGACGCAGCAACTCAGGCGTTAAGCCATTCGCGCTTGACGCTTTCTGACAGCGACTACTACCAGGGAATCTTTACTACGGTCACCAGCACTTTTTGATCTTCCAAAAGATTGAGCGGTCGCAGCATACCGCCTTGATAGACTGCTTCGAGTTGTCTGGTCATAAGATTCCTCTCTTTCACGATTGCTCAAGGTGACGCAAGAGAATTTAGCCGAATGGCGGCGAACAATGCGACTACTGTAACGGTACGGCTGCTGCCGAGTTGATGGTCGCTCCTTCCCAGCGCGCGATGACCAGCGGAGCTACGCCGTGGCCGAGGATGTTGATGCCGGTGCGTACCAAATCCATTGCGACTTCTACGCTCAACAACAGCGCGACGCCTTCGAGCGGCAGGTGCAGCGAGTTGAGCGCACCGACGATGATGAGCAGCGACGAACGCGGCACTGCCGGAGCGCCTTTGCTGGTAATCATCAGCGTCAGAAACAGCAACGCGAGTTGTTTGACGCTGAGCGTAACGCCCGCCGCTTGCGCCGTGAACAACACGGCAATCGGGATGTAAAGCGTCGTCCCCGTCAGGTTGAAACAAAAGCAGGCGGGTAGGACGAAGCCGCTGATGCGTTTGGATAAGCCTGCGCGTTCGAGGTTTTCGAGCAGGGGCGGCAGGGCTACGCCGCTCGAAGTCGTCGTCACAGCGAGCAGAAAGGGTTCACGCATCAGTTGATAAAACTGCCGCCACGAGACACGCGACCAGAGGAATAGCGGCAGCAATACGAGCAAGGTGAACAAGGCCAGCGCGACGTAAAGTGTCATGACTACTTTGCCGAGCGCGCCCAAGGCACTGAGGCCGCCGTTGGCGACGGTGACCGCGACAGCAGCGGCTACGCCCAACGGAGCGAGCCACATCACGTAATGCGTCACGCGAAACATGGCTTGCGCCAGGGCTTCGGCAAAGGCGACCAGCGGACGCGCGCGTTCACCCAACGTAGCGCACGCCACACCCAGCGCCGTGCAAAAGACGACGATCTGCAATACGTCGCCGCGCGCCATCGCATCAATCAAACTATTCGGGATGACTTGTTCGAGCATCGCGCCGAAACCCATTGGCGTGACGTTACCCAGTGGCAAGTCATTCGTCTTGGCGGCGGTCAGCGTTACGCCGAGACCGGGTTTCATTGCCAGCGCCGTCAGCATTCCGCACGCCAGCGCCAGCGTCGTGACGAACCAGAAATACACAACCGTTTTCAGCCCCAGCCGCCCTGTTGCTTTCAGATCGCCCGTACCCGCAATCGCCGAAATCAGCGCGCCAAAAATCAACGGAGCCATCACGGCTTTGACTGCGCGCAGGAAGATGTTGCTCAACGGCGTGAGTTCGCGCGCGACGTTGGGCGCGAGCAAAGCGAGGGCGATGCCGGAAAGCATACCGATGATGATCCAAGCCGTCAGATTGAGTTTTTTCATGGGTGGCGCAGCTTTCAACAGGCGGCGTGAAAAGGCAATGCGGCCGGGCGACGCATACGGATTGCCCTTTTTGTTTGAACAATGCGAAACTCTTGATCAATAAATCGCAGGCAACCGTCACACAACCACAAAATCAAATAGGCACGTATCACTTCCCATGGAGCTTCGCATGAAAACCACTTGGCTCGCCTTGCTGCTGGTCGTAGGAACAACGTTCGGACAAAACGCGCAGCGCGACGCGCTCATCAGTCGCGCCAAATCGCTCGAACTCAAAACGCCTTACACTCCGCCGCCCGGCAACGCGGTCGAACACAACGCGGCGGGCTTCGCCAAAATCATGTGTTCAGCGATTTTCATCACGGGCCTCGACCCTGAATTCGCTGCGCAAAAGCTGGGCGGATTCGTCGCGCCTTTTGAGGCGCGCGCGTTGTATGGCAAGCCCGTCATTGATCGCGCTAACAAACTCGTACACGTCAACCTGCCCAACGGCGGCCAGCGCACGGCGAAATTCATCGGCTCGCAAGGTTGCGTGGCGTTACCCGCCGGGAAGAACGAATTGAACTTCAAGCCCGTCGCGGTCACCAGCAAGTTGCCCGACGCCGCGAAACAAAAGTGGCCGATGGGCGACGTATTGCCCAATGATCCGCTGCCCAAAGAGATCAACGCCGACAAGCTGAAACAGGCCGTAGCCGCTGCTTTTGAACCCGCCGAAGGCTTGACGGCGGGCTTCGTCGTCACGTGGCGCGGACGTTTGATCGCCGAACGTTACGGCGCGGGTATCACTGCGCAAACGCCGCTCGAAAGCTGGTCAATGGGCAAGAGCTTGACGGCTACGTTGCTGGGTATTCTCATCAAGCAGGGCGTTTACAAACTCGATCAACCCGCGCCGATTCCCGAATGGCAAGCGGCGAATGACCCGCGCGCCAAGATTCGTATCGCGGACATTTTGAATATGTCGAGCGGCATTCGCATACGCGCGCCGCAAGACCCTGATTACGACGCGACCGGGCCTTACCCCGATCATCTTTATCTTTACACCGGCAGCGAGAATCTTTTTCATTTCGCCGCGACGCGGCCTCAGCAATGGCTGCCCGGCCAAGTCGGACGCTATCGCAACACTGAACCCGTGCTGGCGAATTACCTCATCCGTCTGGCCGTAGAAAAACGCGGCGAAAATTATTGGACGTTCCCGCGCCGTGCGCTGCTCGACAAACTGGGCATGCGTACGATGATGATGGAAACCGATTCGTTCGGAAACTTTTTGACGCAAGGTTATGAATTCGCTTCGGCGCGCGATTGGGCGCGGCTGGGCAATTTGTATTTGCGTGACGGCGTTGCACCGAATGGCGAACGCCTGCTGACGCCGGAGTTCGTACAATTCGTACAAACGCTCGCGCCCGCGTGGAAGGCCGACGGGCGTCCGATTTACGGCGGATTCTTCTGGCTCAACGGCGATGGCGCTTATCCCGTTCCGCCCGAAGCCTATTTCATGGCAGGCGCAGGCGGACAATGGACGATGATGATTCCTTCGCACGACTTGGTCGTAGTGCGCCTCGGTCATTATCGCGGCAGCGCGCCAGGCGAACGTGCGCTCAAGCAGGCACTGGCGTTGTTGATGGAAGCCGTACCGAAAAAGAAATAGACCGCTAATTCACATTGGAGAAAATCATGTCATTCACTCGCACCTTATCAGTTTTCGCTACCTTGCTTTTCGTTTGCGCAAGCGCATTCGCGCAGCAACCCGACTGGAACAAAATCGAAGAAGAAACCATGCGCCACTTTCAGGCGATCTTGCGGTTGGACACGAGCAATCCGCCGGGCAACGAAACCATCGTGGTGGATTACCTGAAAGGCGTACTCGACCAAGCAGGCATTGAAACCAAAGTGTTCGCCAACGATGCCAAGCGCGCCAACCTCGTCGCCCGCATCCGTGGCAACGGCAAAAAACGCCCCATCCTGATTATGGGTCACACCGATGTCGTCACGGTGGACGCGACGAAATGGAAGCATCCGCCGTTTTCAGCCACGCGCGAAGGTGGCTATGTCTATGGACGCGGCACACTTGATGACAAGCCGAGCGTCGTGGTCGGGCTGATGACGATGCTGCAATTGAAGCGCATGAATGTGCCGCTGGATCGTGACGTTATCTTCCTCGCCGAAGCCAGCGAAGAAGGCACTGGCCCGTATGGCATCAACTTTATGGTGGACAAACATTGGGCGGAGATTGACGCCGAGTATTGTTTTGCCGAAGGCGGCGGCGTAGTTCGTACCGGCGGCAAAATTCAATACGCCGCTGTCGCCACCACCGAGAAAATCTCGCATACCGTGCGGTTAGTCGCGCGCGGCGTCGCAGGACACGGCTCGGTTCCGCTGCGCAGCAACGCGATCCTGCATCTGTCAGAAGCCATTGCCAAAGTGGGGCGCTGGCAAACGCCGATGCGGCTGAACGACACGACGCGCGCGTATTTTGAACGGCTGGCGAAAATCAGTTCTCCCGCAGACGCGGCGCGCTATCAAAAGCTCTTGCAGCAAAAAGACACCGACGCCGTGCAGGAATATTTAGCGATCAATGCGCCGCGCCTGCATTCCACGCTGCGCACTTCGATCTCGCCGAACATCATCAAAGGCGGCTACCTGCGCAACGTGATCCCGTCCGAAGCCGAAGCGACGCTGGACATTCGCGTCTTGCCAGACGAAGACGTTCCAGCCTTCCTCGACCAAATTCGTAAACTCATCAACGACCCCGCGATTGAAGTCGCCAAAGCATCTGGCGCGGCCACTCGTCCTGGCTCACCGCCTTCGCGCCTCGACACCGAAGCGTTCCAAATTCTCGAGGCCGCGCACCAACGCATTTACAACACCGTGACTTTGCCGACGATGCTGACCGGCGGAACCGATATGGCGCAGGTGCGAGCAAAGGGCGTGCAGTGTTACGGCGTTGGGCCTTTGACCGACAGCGAAGACGGCCCGAAAGGTTACGGCGCGCACAGCGACCAGGAACGCATTCTCGAAGAGTCGCTGCACAAGTTCGTGCGCTTTCACTGGGACATCGTAGTGAATTTGGCGAAGGCTTCGTCTAAATAGGCGGCCCGCCAATTTCAATAAAATGAGATGAAAACATTCAACGCGTTACTTTTCGTCCTCTTGCTGACGCTGGCGGCGAGAGCAAGAACTGGCCCAAACATTCCGCGTTTCGACCGCGCAATACCGCTTGAGCAAAAGGCCGAGACGACTGCCAATGCGAGCCTCGGCGACCTTGACGGCGACGGCGATCTCGACCTCGTGCTGGCGAAAGGACGCCACTGGCCTTTGGTTGAGTTGGTGCTTCTCAACGATGGCAAAGGCGACTTCAGTCAACGGCACAATCTGAGCGACAAGGCCGATAGAACGTATACGGCGGCGCTCGCGGATTTAGACGGCGACCGCGATCTTGACCTCGTAGTGGGCAACGATGCGCCGGATGAAAAGGTCGTGTACTTCAACGACGGCAAAGGGCGCTTCAGCTTGGCTGGCACGTTTGGCGAGGCCAAGTGGACAACGCGCAACGTCACGGTGGTTGACCTTAACCGCGACAACCGTCCCGACATCGTAATCGCAAATCGTGGCGGCCCACAGAATCGCAGCGCCAACTACATCTGTCTGAACGATGGTCGCGGACGCTTCGCCGCGTGCCGCGTGCTTTCGTCCGAATCCGCTACGACCATCGCCGCCGGAGACCTCAACGGAGACGGGCTGCCTGATTTAGTTGTACCTCACCGCGATGGCGGGCAGAGCTATCTTTTCATCAATAACGGTCAGGGGGACGGCAAAGGTGGGTTCACTGCGAAACATCCTTTCAGCCCTGACAAATTGGCTACGCGGGCGATTGCGCTCGGTGATCTCAACGGCGATGGACGCCTCGACATCGTCATCGGCGACGAAGCACGCGGCGGCGCATTTCTTTATTTCAATCAAGGCGGTCTGAAATTTTCTGAGCCGCAGCCCATCGCTGAGAAAACGGATATTCCTTATTCGCTGGCCGTGGCCGACCTGAACGGCGACGGTCAATCCGACATTGTGTTGGGGAATGAAAAAACGCCCGGCGCTGCGCTCATCAATAACGGCGCGGGTCGCAGCTTCACGCTCGTCCGTTTTGGAGACAGCAATGGAGCGGTCTATGGTCTTGCGATTGGCGATGTCAACGGCGACGGCGCGCCGGATATTGTCGCCGCGCGGTCGGGCGCGCCGAGCATGCTTTATCTCAACTCGCTGACGCTGAAACCGAAATCCAAATAAGGAATCAACCGCATGACACTTTCACGTCGCACCTTTTTGCATACCACGTTGGCTGCGTTGCCCGCCGCAACATTGGCCGCCGCACCCGAACAAAACTGGCCGATGTTTCGCGGCCCCGGCGGACGTGGCGTAGCCGACGGCTTTCCCACACGCACTGCGTGGAATGCCGACCCATCAAGCAAAGCTGCCGGCGTGTTGTGGCGCGCCGAAGTGCCGGGCTTGGGACATTCGAGTCCCATCATTTGGGGCAATCGAATTTTCGTCGCCACGGCTGTGCGGCTGTCCGGCAAAGCGCCGTTGAAAATCGGCTTTTACGGCAACAGCGACGCGGCGGATGACAACGACGAGCAACGCTGGGTGGTGTTGTGCTTTGATCGAAAATCCGGGCGGCGATTGTGGGAGCGCACGCTGCATACGGCCAAGCCCGCCGCCTCGCGCCACACGAAAGCGACGCACGCGAATACGACGATCAGCACGGACGGCAAACGCTTGGTCGCCTGCTTCGGCTCGGAAGGGCTGTATTGCCTAGACCTCAACGGCAAGCTGCTTTGGCGCAAAGACCTCGGCGTCATCAACGTCAGCAAATACGGCATCGGCTGGGGTTTCGGCAGTTCTCCGGCGTTGTATCAAGACCTCATCGTGTTGCAGTGCGATGACCCCAGCAAACCGTTCATCGCGGCGTTCAGCGTGGCCGACGGCAAAGAGTTGTGGCGCGTTGCGCGCACGGGCGATTGCGAACGCAGTTGGGGCACGCCGTTGATTCATCACGATGGCGCGCGCACGCAAGTCGTCGCCAACGGCTGGCCGTTCATCGTGGCGTATGACCTGGCCGACGGCAAAGAAATCTGGCGGCTGCGCGGCGGCGGCGACAATCCGATTCCTACGCCGTTTGTCGCGGATGGCTTGTTCGTCGTGACCAATGCGCACGGCGGCAAAGCGCCGCTGTTCGCCATTCGCCCGACGGCGCGCGGCGACATCTCGCTCACCGAAGGCCAGACCGGCAACGCGGCGATTGTCTGGTGCGCGCCGAATGGCGGCTCTTATATTTCTACGCCCGTGGTGTATGGCGGTTATGTTTACCTCGCCAATCACAACGGCGTGCTGCGCTGCTTCGATTTCAAGACGGGCGCGAAGATGTATGAAGAACGACTGGGCGCGGACGCCACTTGCTCGGCTTCGCTGACGGCGGCGGACGGCAAGATTTATTGCCCGGTCGAGGAAGGCTTTGTTTACGTCGTTAAGTCCGGTCCGAAATTTGAAGTGCTGGCAAAGAACCCAATGGGCGAACCGTGTCTGGCGACGCCCGCAATTTCACAAGGCGTGTTGTACTTTCGCACGGCGGCCAGCCTGGTAGCTGTTGGATGAATGCCAGCGGTGAAGTCGCCTGCATGAAAACAGGCGAGGGCTATGCGTTCCGATTGAAATAAAAACTGCAAGAACAGGAGAAACCCCCATGACATTCCCAATGACCCGACGCAACTTTCTGAATTCGACCGCGTTGACCGCTGCAAGTCTGGCTACGGCGCGGCTGCACGCCCAAACCGCCGACGCTAATCTCACCTCGCTGACCTTGCGTCAAGCGTCCGATCTGTTGCGCAAGAAAGGCGTCACTTCCGTCGCTTTGACGCAAGCCTGTCTCGCCCGCATTGAGAAGTATCAGCCTGCGCTGAACGCCTTCATCACAGTCACAGCGGAAAAGGCGCTCGCTCAGGCGCGTGAGATGGACGCGGAAATCAAAGCCGGAAAATGGCGCGGGCCATTGCACGGCGTACCGATTGCGCTCAAAGACAACATTGACACGGCGGGCATTCGTACTTCTGCCGCCAGCGCCTTGTTTATTGACCGAATCCCGAAAGAAGACGCCGAAGTCGTGCGTCGCTTGAACGCCGCCGGAGCCGTGCTGCTGGGCAAGCTCAACATGGATGAGTTCGCGGCGGGTGGAACTTCAACGGCGACGTATTTCGGGCCCGTGCATAATCCGTGGGCGTTGGAGCGCAATGCGGGCGGTTCGTCCGGTGGTTCTGGTGCGGCGGTCGCGGCGGAGCTTTGTTACGGTGCGTTGGGCACGGACACGGGTGGTTCGATTCGCACGCCGGCTTCGTTCTGCAGTATCGTCGGGTTCAAGCCGACTTACGGACGCAGCAGCATTCGCGGAATTATTCCACTATCGTGGTCGCTCGATCACGTCGGGCCGATGTGCCGCACGGTCGAAGACTGCGCCATCCTGTTGCAGGCGATTGCCGGTTACGACGCGCAGGATACGACCTGCGTTGATATGCCTGTGCCAGACTTTGTCGCAGGGATGAAGATGGCGGTGTCGGGGTTTCGGCTGGGTACGCCGCGCGCGCAGTTTTATGATGTACTCGACGCCGATGTCGCGGCGGCGACCAACGCGGCGCTGGACGTATTGCGCAAACTGACTGCTTCAATACGTGACGTAGTGTTGCCACCGACCAGTACGGTAACGATGGGTGGCGCGGAAACATACGCCTATCACGCGCAGTGGTTTGCCAAGACTCCAAACCTTTATCAATGGCCCTTGCGCCGCCGTTTAGAACAACACGCTAAAACCCCAGCGATAGATTATGTGCAAGGACGATTGGAGTTGGCACGATTGCGGCGGGAGATCGGCGATGTGTTTCGAGAAAGTGATTTGCTGCTCACTCCAACTGTCAAAATTCCGCCGCGCACAATTGAGGAAGCCATCAAACGCACGGAAAACACCGCCACATTGCCACCGGAGTTGAGCAGCACCGGGCCGTTTAATTTTCTGGGATTGCCGACGATTTCGATTCCCTGCGGCTTCACGAAAACAGGCTTGCCCATCGGCTTACAAATCAGCGGCCCACACTGGGCGGAAACGCGTGTGCTGGCGCTGGCGGCGGCGTATGAACAAGCCACTGAATGGCACAAACGACGGCCTGTGTTGAAACTCGAAGGAGAACCAAAATGAAAAGCAGATGGTTTCGATGGTTGGCATCATTGTTCCTGGCAAGCGTTGCTTGCGCCACCGCGCTCGGCCAGGCGCGCACCGACGTGCGCGTGATGAGTTTCAACATCCGCTACGGCACGGCGAACGATGGCGAGAATCACTGGGACAAACGCAAAGAGTTTTTGATCGAAACGATCAAGACGTTCAACCCTGATTTGTTGGGTACGCAAGAAACGCTCGGCTTTCAACGCGATTATCTGGCGGCGCAACTGAACGGATACGACGTGCTGGGCGTAGGCCGCGACGACGGCAAAGACAAAGGCGAAATGACCGCGTTGTATTTCAAGCGCGACCGTTTTGAGCGGCTCGACAGCGGACATTTCTGGTTGAGCGAAACGCCTGATGTGCCGGGCAGCAAAAATTGGGATGCCGCGCTGACTCGCATGGTCACGTGGGTAAAGCTGCGCGATAAACGAAACCTCAAAGCCAAGCCGTTGATGTATTTCAACACGCACTTCGATCATCGCGGCGAACAGGCGCGCGTCGAATCAGCTCGTTTGATCCGGCGGCGCATTGCCGAAGCCGCCCAAACCTGCCGCGTCATCGTGACCGGCGATTTCAACGCGGGCGAAGAGAACGAAGCCTATCGCGCGTTTTTCAGCGGAGCCGATGCGCCCGTATTCGACGCCTATCGCGCGATTCATTCAACGCGCACGAATGACGAAGGCACTTTCTCTTCGTTCAAAGTGACTGAGACGAAAGGGCCGCGCATTGACTGGATCGGTGCTTCGCGCGAATGGCAAGCCGTCAGCGCCGCGATTGATCGCACTGCGCGTGACGGACGCACGCCTTCTGATCACTTCCCGGTCGTGGCGGTGTTGCGCCCTACAACATTGACGCAGGCGAATCGTTACGACCTCATCATTCGCAACGGCATGGTTTATGACGGCACGGGACGCGCACCGCGCCGCGCGGATGTGGGCATTCGCGGCGCTCAAATCGCAACCCTCGGCAATCTCGCCAACGCCCAAGCCGCGACTGTGATTGACGCGAAAGGACTCGCCGTAGCGCCGGGTTTCATCAATATGCTTTCGCATTCGTGGGCTTCACTGATCGTGGATGGCCGCAGCCTCGGCGAACTCAAGCAAGGCGTCACCACACAAATCATGGGCGAAGGCGCTTCGATGGGGCCGTGGAGCGAAGAACAGAAACGGCTCGAACTCGTCGGGCAAGGCGATCTGAAATATCCGATTGAATGGACGACGCTGGGCGAATATCTGCGCTGGCTCGAACGGCGCGGCGTATCGCAAAACTTCGCTTCATACATCGGCGCGACCACGATTCGCGTCAACGTGCTGGGCTGGGAAAACCGCAAGGCTACGCCTGCTGAGATGGAACGCATGCGCGAACTGGTGCGGCGCGATATGGAAGCAGGCGCGCTGGGCATAGGCTCTTCGTTGATTTACGCGCCGGCCTTTTTCGCGCCGACCGAAGAGTTGATCGAACTGTGCAAAGTCGCCGCGCAATATCGCGGCAAATACATCTCGCACATCCGCAGCGAGTCGAACCAGTTGATCGAAGGCGTCGAAGAACTCTTGCGCATCGCGCGCGAAGCGAAAATTCCGGCTGAGATTTATCACCTCAAAGCGGCGGGCAAAGACAATTGGCCCAAGATGGCGCGCGTGTTGGAGATGGTCGAAAAAGCGCGCCGCGAGGGTTTGAAGATCACGGCTGATATGTATACCTATCCGGCGGGCGGCACGGGACTGACGGCGACGATGCCGCCGTGGGTGTTGGATGGCGGCTATGAAGCGCTTTATCAACGGCTGCAAGACCCGGCGACGCGCGCCAAGATTGCCGAAGCGATGAAGAAGCCTGCCGACAATTGGGAAAACTTTTATCTGTTAGTCGGTTCGCCCGACAAAATTTTGCTGGCAGGTTTCAAGTCAGAAGCGCTCAAGCCGCTGACCGGCAAGACGCTCGCCGAAGTGGCGAAGCTGCGCGGCAAAGACCCGACGGAAACGGCGATGGATTTGATTCTCGAAGATCGCTCTCGTGTCGGTACGATCTATTTCATGATGTCGGAAGAAAACATCAAAACGCAGTTTCGCCGCCCGTGGGTTTCGCTCGGTTCCGACGCGGCTTCGATGGCGACGGAAGGCGTGTTTTTGAAAAGCGCTGCGCACCCGCGCGCTTACGGCACGTTCGCGCGCTTTTTGGGCAAGTACGTGCGTGACGAAAAGCTGATGCCGCTGGCCGAAGCGATTCGCCGAATGACGGGTTTGCCCGCAACCAATCTCGAACTCGACCGGCGCGGCTTTTTGCGGACGGGTTATTTCGCCGATGTCGTGGTGTTCGATCCGAAAACGATTGCCGACAAGGCTACGTTTGAGCAGCCGCATCAATACGCGGTCGGCGTGCAACACGTTGTCGTCAACGGACAACCCGTATTGAAAGACGGCGAACACACGAGCGCGAAATCAGGCCGCGCTTTGTATGGCCCAGGCAAGGTGAAATAGTCGTAGCGGGTTTGCGGCTCGCGCGAACGGACGGCTAAGATCGCTTTGCTCGCTTCATCACATTCACACGAGACAATCGCAATGAACCAACCCACTACGTTAGGCACACTCAAAGCCGCTGGCTATCGCACGCAATCCGTCAAAGACGAATTGCGCCGCAACCTGATTCGCAAACTCAAAGCGGACGAACCGCTCTTTCCCGGCATCGTCGGTTATGAAGATTCCGTCATCCCGCAAGTCATCAACGCACTGCTGGCGCGACAGAA
>JAYSVR010000170.1:0-22542 GCA_043718445.1 Acidobacteriota bacterium
GGCTTGAAAAACCATGCCGGTGCCGCGTAACGGAACCGACCAACGCAGCCTCTGACGCGCTTCGTCGTCAATGCGTTGCATGAGAACTTCTGACCATCCTGCCAGTCGTCCGGCGCGATTGACGGCTTGCGGCACAACAAAACCTTGTACGACTTGCGCGCCGCCCATCACCGTCCGTCGCAATGCCGTGAGACTGCCTGGCTCAAGCCGCGTATCGGCGTCGAGAACTATCAGGTAATCGTCATCAGCCCACGCCGCGCGATAGGCACTCAACCACCACGCCAGCACCGCGCCTTTGCCCAGCGGCCCGTCGGCGCGCGGCGCGACTTGCGCCCCGGCAGCAGCGGCTTCGCTCGCGGTATCGTCCGTGCAACGATCTGCCAGCACCCAAATTTTCACCTCAGGCCATTCGTCGCAATGTTCGCGTAAGGCTCGAATCGTAGGCCCAATCGTACCCGCTTCGTTGCGCGCCGCGATCAAAATCGTACCGCGCGGAGCTTCAATCATTACACCGTCAGCACCACGCGAAGATGTCACCGCGCGCAAACAGAGCAGCACGAAACGCAGCACGCTGTCCCAAATCAGGATGGTTCCAAATACGGCTAACCAGAACATAGGCCAGAACCTAACTGCTAAACTCAGGTGATTGACGTAACGAAAGAAAACTCAAGCCGCTGCCAGATGGCAGTCTGGTGTAATAAATCAATAGAGCCAACACTTCACTGCGGCGTCTGACATCGCCCTTTTTTTACCGTACCAATAGACGAAAAACTCGAGGTGAAACCGTTCGCAATGGTTTGTGCCCCATAACTTTTTGAATCGGCTGTGTTACCAGCCATTTGAGGGAAAAAGTTTGGGACGTGAGAGGTACGAAACTAAATCGGGGCGGAGTCTAGCCCATAGACCGGAATACGGTCAATGTCACGACAGCTAGCAGCGAGTGCAGTTTCGCACAAAGAATCAACGATTAGTGCCGGAGCTTTAATCAACCGGCCAGGTGAAAGGTGCAGGCAATATGAGTGAACAGATTATCATTGGCGTTCCCGGCGTATGGAAAAACCCCAGCGAGATCGCCCAAGCCGTAGCGCGGCAAAATCAGGACTTGATGTTTGCCGGATTCACGTTGATGGATTCCGTTACGCAAGATGTCTCGTTCATCGAATGGCACGAACACGACCCCCGGCTCGTAGACGTTTTTGAAGCCCTCGGCCAGCCCTGGATCAACGAAAAAGATTTAGCCAACATCGCGCAACATCGCGGCACGCTCTGGGTGATGAGTTCTGAAGTCTCGCTCGCGCACGCACGGCGCATGATGAAAGTCGGACAAACGCTGCTCAAGGCGGGTGGACTCGGCGTCAAGGTCGAAACCTCAGGCGTCGCACACAGCGCGCAACGCTGGCAGGCGCTGACGAATTCCGCCGCGCTGACTAATGATGACGCCACTTCGTCGGTGTATTGCGCCTTCGTCAACTTGGTAGAAGGCAAGGAAACCGACTATTCATGCGGCATGCACAACTTCGGTTTGCCTGACGTTTCGCTGCCTAAACACGCCGATGGCCCCGATGGTATGGTCGCCGCGCAAGTGTTGCATCAGTTCAATCAATACCAACTCAACGCGCTGCCCCAGTTCAATGATGACGATATTTTCAGCCTGGAAGAAAACATGCCGCGTTATAGTTTGCGTTTCGAAGCCTGTGAGAATTGCGAACCTGAACATCCGTTTTATAACCCATTTGGCCGCTGGCATCTGACTCCGCAGTGAAGGTTTTTAATTATTCTCTGATTGACAGAATAAATTGGCGCGTGGTTCTATGCCTACGCTGTAAAGCTCTTTAAGCCTCCACGGCGTTCTCACAAGCGTATCCGCTTCGCCTTACCCACTTCTCCCACGAAGCCTCTCGCATCCAACGCCGCCGTTCTTTTATTTAAGTTCTTTCGGTTTTCTCATCCCAAAAATCCGTTGGTCTTCCCCTTGAAGACCGCCCTTTAACACAGCGGCGTCGCATCCTTGCACCCTTGTTGCGCTCCTTTGCGCGCCCGCGTGTATTCAGAACCCCGTTTCTGCCCCATCCCCCTAAGCAATCTGCTTGCCCCGCCAAGTGAAGCGGTACGTGTATTCACCACCTCCGCTCAAGCATCAAGACCTATAAGGCAAAAAAGAGGAGTCTCAAATCATGAAAGCAGAATTAAAACGCGCGCTGGGTTTCGCGTTACTTTGTATGGGCTGGCTGGCCGCCTTCAATCTTTCGATTCAGGCGACATCGGTCATCATTCCGTCTGACGAAGAAATGCTCGTCGGTGCGCGCGCCATCGTGCGCGGACAAGTCACCAACGTGACCTGCGGTTACGACGCAGCGCATCGCGGCATTTTCACTTACGTCACGCTCAACGTCAGCGAAGTCATTAAAGGCCAATTGGTCAGAGGCGAAATCGTCATCAAAGAACCCGGCGGACAATGGGGCGAACGCGGCTCTATCATTTTCGGTACGCCCGAATTCACCGTCGGCGAACAAGTGCTGCTTTATCTCGACACTTGGCCCGACGGCAGCTTGCGCGTTTATCAATGGTTCCTCGGCAAGTTCACCATCACCACCGACCGCAGCACCGGCAAGCCTTTGCTCAAACGCGACGTACCTACGCAACGCATCGAAATCGTAGGCCGTTCGACCGTCGGCGTCATCACCGACCGCGCCGATTTAGAAACGTATGTGAACACGCTGCGCAAAAATCTGAATGTCACGACCAGTGCTTCGCGTATGCAGGAAGCGCGCTATTACCACAACGTAGCGCTCAAAGCGCGTCCGGCAGAACTGACGGCGACCTCGTCGTACATACAAAACTTCACGTTTATCAATAACTACGCGCCGCCGCGCTGGTTCGAACCGGATGCGGGCCAACCCGTCGTATTCAAAATCAATACGAGTGGCGCTTACGTTCACGCGGGCATTACCAATATCGTCGCTGACATCGAAGCCGCCTTCGCAGCCTGGTCAAACGTACCGAACACTTCGCTGCGTCTCGTGAATGGCGGCTCGACCAATGGCTGCGGACTGACTTCGCTCGATGGCGAAAACACTGTGTCATTCAATAACTGCGATAACTATTCGGCGTTCAATCCGCCCGCCGGTTGGACGTGTTCCGGCATTCTCGCTGCGGCTGGCATCGTGAATTACAACAGCGCGCAGCGAAAGGTCATCAACGGCATCACCTTTTATCGCGGCACCGAAGGCAACCTGGCTTTCAATCCTTACGCGGCTTGTTATTTCACCAGCAGTTGCAACGTACGCGAAATCGCTACGCATGAAATCGGCCACGCGCTCGGCTTCGGCCATTCGCTCGATGCCAGCGCCACGATGTATGCCTACGCGCACTTCGACGGACGCTGCGCGGGCGTCAAAGTAGATGACGAAAACGCCGTGCGCTTTATCTATCCGGGCAATGGTGTAACGCCGACGCCGACACCAACGCCTGCGCCAACTCCCACACCAACGCCGCGAGCGACACCAACGCCAACGCCTGTACCAACGCCAACGCCCACACCGCGCGCAACGCCAACGCCAACGCCAACGCCTGTGCCGACGCCCGCTCCTACACCGAGAGCGACGCCAACGCCAACGCCTATACCAACGCCTACACCAGTGCCTGTGGCAACTGGCACGCTCACCGCGAACCCTTCGATCATTCGCGTTTGCGACAACAGCGGCGCGGGCGCGACGACGTTTAACTGGACGGCGAACAATGTGAGCGCCATCGAAATCCATATCGGTTCGCCGAACGGAACGCTGCTCACACGCGGCGGAGCCAACGGCTCACTCGCCACCGGGCAATGGATCACGCAGGGCTTGGTCTTTTACCTGCAAAACATCACGAATGGTTTGCCGTTGACCAGTGCCAACACGCTGGCGACGTTCACGGCCAATCTCACTACGCAAGGCTGTACGGCGGCGGCTTCTGGCGCACTGAGTCTTTCGCCTACGCCGATTCAGGTATGCGACGGCACGGGTCTCGGCGCAGCGATGTTGAGTTGGAATTCTTCGGGCGTAACGAGTCTTGAGGTTCACCTTGGCTCGCCCAACGGGCCGTTGGTAGCAAGCGGCAGCGCGAGCGGTTCGGCAGCCACCGGCAAGATCGTGACAGAAGGCATGGTCTTTTATCTGCAAAACGTCTCGAACGGATTGCCGCTGACTGGCGCAAATACGTTGGCAATGGCAGTCGGCTCGCTCACTAACAACGGATGCAGCACCGGCATTAACAGTTCGCCGATTTGGGCTACGCCGTCGGTCATCAAGGTGTGCGACGGCACCGGTGCGGGCGTGGCGAAAATCGCCTGGGACACTTCTGCTACGCGCACAATTGAAATTCGCCTCGGCGCTCCCAACGGACGGCTGCTCTATCGCGGCAGTTCACGCGGAGCCACCATCACTGGCAAATGGGTGACGGACGGCATGACCTTTTATTTGCAAGACGCGACGTTTGGCAGCGCGACTCGCCCCTCCAATACGCTGGGGACGGCAAGAGTCTCTGTCACGTCGAGTTCGTGTAATACGCCGTAAGTCGTGGCAGAGAGAAAACAACAAAAGCCGAACGATAACTTTTCCAAGGTCATCGTTCGGCTTTCGTTGTGTGGTGGAAACCTTTTAACCGTGCCTGCTTCGCAACGCTCAAAGCAATCACTGCACCTTTATCAACCGGCGGCCTGAACGCAGCAGCAACGCGCCTTCGATGGCGGCGACGCCGTAAATGCGGTCGAGTTCGGGCAGTTCGTTTTTAGCGAGTTGCTTAAACGCCGCACCTGCTTCGACCACCAAGCTGAAACCTTCGTTCGTGAAAAAATAGATGCGTCCGTTCGCGGCCAACGGAGAAGCCCAACACTCGCCGCCGATGCGTTCGCGCCACAGTTCCTGCCCCGTCACCAAATCAAGGCAATAAGCCACGCCGACTTTGCTCACGAAATAAACGCGCCCCTGATGAATCAACGGCGAAGCGAAATTCGCCGTTGCTTCGCTCGCGCGCCACGCGATGCGCTCATTCGTCACGTCGCCTGTTCCTCCGAGTTTCACTGCCAGACTCATCGCCTTGTCGCTCGAACCCGCTACCAGCCAATCGCCACTCACCGAAGGCGAAGGGATGTTGTTGCCTTTGAGTCCAGCCACGCGCCACAACTGAGCGCCTGCGGCAGCGTCATAAGCTGCCACTTCGCCGCCGATGTTCAGCAAAATTTGCTGCTTCCCTTCGCGCTCGATCACCAATGGCGTAGACCATCCGCCCGCCGCAGCCCGTTCGACCTTCCACAAGTTTTTGCCGGACTGTTTGTCTACGACCAGCAAATAAGACGGGCCATTATGCGCGACGAGCGTGACGACGCCGCGTTCAGTCAACGCCAGCGAACTGCCCAAGCCGTGATTGGTTTTATAACCGCCATATTCTTCAGCCAGTTTGCGCTGCCATTGCACGTTGCCTTGATGATCGAAGCCAAACAGGTCGCCGCTTTCAAAGAAAACGTAAAGCCGCTGTGCATCCACCATCGGCGTAGGCGCGGCCTTGCTCACGATCTTGTCGTCCTTTTGCGTAAAGGTCGCCGCGAATTCTTTGCGCCAAAGTTGCTTGCCGCTTTTCAATGAGTAACAAAGCACGTAAAGCCGCTCTTTGTTCGCGCCTTCGGTGGCGGTGAGAAATACGCGGTCGCCCCATACGACCGGCGAAGACTGTCCGTAACCCGGCAAGTCAGCGCGCCACGCGATGTTTTGCGTGGCGTTCCAACTCAGCGGTAACTTGCGCGCAACGCTCTGGCTGTCGCCGTGTCCGCGAAAGCCAGGCCAATGCGGCGATACCTTCTCAGCGGAATTGCTAACGACTATCGACACACTGAAGGGCAGCGCGCAGAACGCCAACAGCCACAGCGTTCTCATCCACAGTTTAGTTTTTTGCATGAACGTTTTACCTGCTTATTGCCCTTGCCCAACTTGCGCGGTCGCCGCCGTCTTATGCAGTTGCGCGTTGCGAATCGTGATGACGCGCGCCGTCAACTTCCCTTCTTCTGCCGTCACGATGCGGCGCGACGCAGGCAGCCACACGCCTTCGACGCGCGCGAACTCTTCGGTATAAGTTTGCGAACGCAACAGCGCATTGGTCTTCGCGTCGAAAGCGTTCATCACAAAATGGCGCGGCATGAATTTGCCGGGCGAAGTCGGCGTCGTTTCGAGAATCGTGATGATGATGCGCTCTGGCCCCATCGTGCGATCAACTTCAGCGGTTTGTCCGTTGCTGTGAATGCGATAGCTCGACTTGAGTTTGTCGTTCACCAACACCTGCCGCCCCAGCGGACTGTGATCGTCGGCGGGCAACGAGAGTGGATGCCGTCCGTCGCCGTTGGCGAAATCGCCCGCGCGCCGATGCATCAACAGGCTGCTCAATTCCTGCTTCAGCCACGCCGCCGTTTCTTCAGACAAACCCGCCAACTCGAATTTCACGCCGCCCGCCGTCGTGTAATCCAACGTGCCCGTCGCCGTCTTGCCGTTGTCGTTGCAAACAAGTTCAGCTTTGAAGCCAATGAAATCGCGCGGGAAACTTTCGCGCAACGATTGCGCATGCCGCAGCAATTCATAAGCCTGCGGGTCGGCTTTCGCAGCTTCAGTTTTCGCCGCCGTGTCGTGCGCGATTTGCGCTGAAACCGTTGCGCCGCCTAGCGAAAAAGCCAGCGCGAGCACGCCCAGCCTCAATTGATTTTTCATTTTGATTGTCCTCAGTGAATTTCTGTCAGGGTTAAAGTTGAACTTGCCGTTGCGCGCACGCGCGCTAGAAATTCGGCAGGCGTGAAGGTGAGGCGGCAATGCGGCGTTCGACGTGAATGCGCCCGCATTCGCACAACCAGATTCGCACAGAAGTAGCCATTTATCCCTCCAGCGTTAGAGCTCGCAACCGCGCGTGAGCCGTTTGGCTCCGTATAAATCCCACAGCGCAAAGCCCGGCGGAGCAACATCCGGTCTCGTTTTTCTCAACAACGTATTTTGCTTAAAACCTGAACTTGACGCCGCCTTGTAACAAACGCGGCACGCCCGGCAGCACGCCGCGACGGCGGTCTACGATGTAAATGTCATTCATAAAATTTTTCGTCGTGACAAACAGCGTCGGCGCAAAGCGTTCAAAGCGATTCAGCCGATAATTCAGCGTCGCGTTCCAAACCGTATACGCCGGAATCAACCCGCGCTGTCCGTTCGCCGAGGGCGCAATCGTGTTGAGATCGTCTGCGAACTGACGGCTGGTGTGCGTCGCTTCGATCAAGGCATCAAGGCCAGACGGATGTGAATAACCGATGGTCGCGTTGAGCAAGTGTTCCGGCGCATAAATCATCCGGTTGCCGCGTGTGCTGATCGTGTTGAATCCGCTCACGTTCGAGAACCGCGTGCCGCGATATTCGGCGAGGTCAATCCACGTATAAGCCACGCGAAAATAAACGTTGTGCGGCGAGTTGAACATCGCGCCCGTGTCGAGCCGCGCATCGAATTCATAACCTTGATGCAACGTCTTCCCCGCGCTCGTCAGCGTCGTTCCGCTGCCGCCCGAAAGATTCGCGGGCACAATCTGATTTTGATAATCCAGCCGGAAGAAAGCCGCGTTGAGTTTCACGCCACGCGCCGGTTGCGAACGCGCACCGATTTCGTAATTCCACGAAAGTTCAGGGTCGAGTTCAACGATGCCGCCCGAATTGTTATCAATGAGGTCAGCCGGACGCGGCGGTGCGAATCCGCGATGCGCTCCGCCAAACAGCGTCAGCTTTTCTGACGGGCTGTAACTCACGCCCAAGCCCGGAATCGCTTGCGTAATCGTCGTCGCGCCGCGCGAACTGTTGATGCGATTCAACCGTTCGATGTTGACGAGCTCCATCCGCAAGCCTGGCGTGAAAGCCAGCTTCCCGAACGCGAAACGATGCTGCACGTAACCTGACGCCGCTTGGTTTTGCCGCAGGTTGTCTTCAGCCAACGCACCCGTGCGTCCGTTCGGGCCGAACGTGTCGTTATTCAACTGAATGCGATTTTGCGATTCGCGGTGATAGCGAAAGCCGAGGTCGGTTGCGCCTGCGCGGTTGTGCCATTTCAAACGCGGGTCAAGGCCCAGCGTGTCGTAGCTGCGCAAGCGGCCTTCGTTGCCGCACAACGTATTGAGTTCAGCCAGACCGTTGCAACCATTGCGTCCGCGACGATTGGGACGCTGGTCTGAATTCGACGATTGCCGCCACCAATCGCGTTTGAAATTGCTCGCGTACAACGTCGCCGTCAGCACCGCATTCGCATTCAGCGCGTTGACGTATTGCGCCGAACCGCCCCAACGGTCGCCTTCAAAAAAATCATTCTTGAACGGATTGAAACGCTGATTCGCGTCGTATTCGGCTTGCGTCAAACCTGAATAAGCGACGTTGGAATATTCGCCGTAATAGTTGGCTTTGAAGCTGAGCGTTTGCCTGCCGCTGTCATCGAGCTTGGTGAAAGTCTTGAGCAGGTAATCCTGCAAATCACTGTGAATGTTTTCGCGCGCGCCATCACCTTGCTTGCGCAGAAAATCCATCATCAAGCCAGTCGCGCCCGCGCCTTTACCGAAGCTCTTACTGACGTTGCCGTATCCGTTAAAGAACGCGCGATTGCCGCCCAGCAACGTCACCGAACCGCTCAATGCTTCGCGCGGCGTCGGCGTGATGTAATTGATGACGCCGCCCAAAGTATTCGGTCCGAAACCGATTTGCGACGAACCTTTCAAAATCTCTATGCCAACATAGCGCTCAATCGGCGGATGGTAATAAGCATCGGTGTCGCCATAAGGCGCGTGCCCTAACGGAATGCCGTCTTCGAGCAACAACACTTTCGCCGAACGATTCGGATCGAGTCCGCGCAAGCCAATCGAAGGCCGCAAGCCCAGACCTTCTTCGTCGCGCGTATAAACACCGGGCGCTTTGCGCAAGGCTTCGTTGAAATTAAGAGGACGTGTAAGTTCGAGCGTGCGCGCGTCAATCACTTCGATAGAACCGGAGATGCGCCGCTGCTCTTCCTGCGTACTCGCAAGTTCCGTCGCAATCACGCTGACGTTTTCGGTGAACTGCCCCGGACGCAAGGTGAAATCCAGCGTCGCTGTCGCCGTCAGCAAGAGTTTTTGTTCGACGATAGAAAAGCCCGCCAACACAGCGCGAATTTGATATTCGCCCGCAAAAAGTTCGAGTTGATAGTTTCCCTGCGCATCGCTTTGCGCCGCCCGTTCGTGACCGCCACCAAGTTGCTCGGCCTTGATTGTGACATTCGCCAACACTGCGCCGCGCTCATCAACGATGCGCCCTGCGATGCGATGCGTTTGCGCTACTCCACTGATCGTGAGCAGCGCCAGCACCCAAACGACTTTATAGATTGATAATTGATTCACTGACTTCTCCTCTTCCTGCTTGATTCTCACGTCGAACCGTTATTGCGCCTGATCGCGGTCGTGCAGCGAACGCTTTCGTTCAAACCACACGGCTCCGAGAAACACCGCCAAGACCAACAGCCAACATTGCGCCAGCAAATTCATCGTTTGACCTGTCATAACTTTTTCCTTTTTTCGAGTTTCGTTGCGGTGAATGTCAATTAAACGCAACTGACATTCGTTTTCAATTTAAAAGCAAGATACGGACAGCCAGCGAATGTGTCAATACGGCGTAGCGAAAAAATTGCTATGTGTGAGTTTGAAGTTCAGGCGAGGCCGATGCGTTCGAGCAAATTGCGGAAGCGCACTTCGTTGCGCAAGCCATCGAAACGCGAGTCAACTTTGAGCCATACCAGCCGCTCTGATTTTTCGTCGAAGGCTTTTTCCAGGGCTTGCAACGCGCGCTCTTTGTCGTTGAGGCCGAGATGAATCAACGCGAAGTAATAGGCTGTGATCGAACGTTGACGCGCAAGTTGTTCGAGTTCCTGCAAAAGGGCTCGCGCCTCAGCGCGCTTCCCTGCGCGGGCGTAAGCGTGCGCGAGTTCGGCTTTGACGAGGACGCTGCCGCGCGAAGACGCCACGGCTTGCTGAAGCTCGGCGACAGCTTCAGCGTGCTGGCTCTTGGCCTGAAATGCCATCGCCTGATAGCGATGCGCCGGGAAGAAATTTTTATCCAGTTTGAGTACGACGTTGCATTGCGCCTGGGTCTCGTCGTATTGCCGCGCGAGAAAATTGATCCAGGCCAGTTGCGTACTCACGATCAGCGAAAACCGATCTAACTCGTGCGCACGCCGCGCCGTTTTCAAGGCTTCATCCATGCGACCGGTGATCGCGAGCAGGCTTGAATACCACTGGTGCGCAGGCGCGTAATTAGGCTTGAGATCAATCGCGCGACGATAGCTTTCTTCCGCCGCCGCCCAATTCCATTCCCATTGCATTGCGGTGAAAGCCCGCGCCGCGTGGGCTTCAGCCAATCGCTCGTCGAGATCAATCGCTTTTTGCGCGGCTTCGCGCGCTTTGGTGAAGGCTTCGTTAATCGGCAGCACCGCGTAATTCGCCAGCATGTTGTAACAATCAGCCATGCCCGCATAAGCCGGTGCGAAGCGCGCATCGTTTTGAATCGCCTGCTCAAACAAGCGCAATGCCGCTTGCAAACTGGGTTCGGTGCGCTTGCTCCATTCGTTGCGCCCGCGCGAAGTGAGCGAATAAGCCTCGAACTTTTTGCGGTCGGCTTCGCTCAAGAAAGGTTGCAGTTGGTTCGTTATCTCGCGCGAAATTTCTTCTTCAAGCGCGGTGAGGTCTTCGATGCGCCGCGTATAGCGTTCGCCCCACAAGTGGCGATTGTCGCGCGCGTCTACCAGAGCGACGCTCACGCTCAACGCTTCGCCTTGCGGCGTAATCGTTCCGCTCAAGATGGCGCGCGCGCCTACGGCTTTCGCGGCTTCAAGCAAAGGCTGGTTGCTATACTGTTCGACGACGCTGCGCGGTTTGATATTCAGCGATTTGTGCTGCGAAAGATCGTTAATCAGGCTGTCGGCAATCGCATCGCGCAACTGTTCGGCTTCAGGTGTTTTGGCGCTCAACTCAAACGGCATTACCGCCAGCGAATCAATCACGCCGCGCCGCTGGCGATACCAAGACAAGCCGCCCGTCGCTGCCAGCGCCGAAGCGCCCAAGCCAAACAACACCGCGCGCCGATGCTGTTGAAATTGCGTGACCAGATATTCCGCGCTCGAAACGGTAGGCGCATGCGTCAGCGTTTTGGTAGGCACATCGCTTGAACCGCTCGAAGGAATCACAGAGGTCTCATAACTCGCAGACCGATTCAGATCGGCTTGCGCCTTGAACACTTCGCCCGTCAGTGGCGCAGTCGTATCGAGTTCGCGCTTGATGACTTTCAAATCAACGAGCAGGTCTTTCGCGGTTTGATAACGTTCAGTGCGGTCTTTGCGCAACAGCTTGCTCACGACGCCTAAGAAATCAGCCGGTAACGTCGGCACATAATTGAACAACGTCTTGGGCTCACGATGTAGCAACTCGCTGATGACATCCGCCGACGTAGGCCCATCGAACGGCGGACGGCCCGCGAGCATTTCATAAAGCACAATGCCGAGACTGAACAAATCGGTGCGCGCGTCTACGGCCAAGCCGCGCGCCTGTTCGGGCGACATATATTGCGGCGTACCCATTACCGTCCCCGGATCGGTTTCGAGCTTGCGCGTCGGCGCTTCTGAATCGGTCACACCACGTTCGCTAAGTTTCGCCAGACCAAAATCCAATACTTTGACGATGCCGTCCTGCCGCACCATCACGTTCTCAGGTTTGATGTCACGATGAACGATGTTTGCCTTGTGTGCGGCGATCAACGCGCCCGTGATCTGAATCGTCACCTCCAGCACGGTCGCCGGCGTAAGCTCTTTAGACTTTATCAGCGCACGTACTGTCTGGCCTTCAACAAGTTCGGTGACGATGAAATGTGTGAGAACTTCGCCATGGCTTTCGCCGATTTCATGGACGGTGATGATGTTGGGATGATTCAAGCCTGAAGCGGCTTTGGCTTCGCGCACGAAACGACTGACGCGGGTTTCGTCCTGCGTGAATTGCGCCGCGAGCAATTTGATGGCGACCTCGCGTTCGAGCCGCGTGTCACGCGCACGATAGACACGCCCCATCCCGCCCTGCCCAATCGGCGCGAGAATTTCGTAATGCGCGAGTCGTGTGCCTGCGGTGATTTTCATGATTACGCGGTGGCACAAGATGGCATCTTGTGCCACAAAAAGTTTGAGCGAGACCAGCTTTGCCAATCTCGCTCACTCTCAAACGTCAAACTGGTTGCAGAAGTTTTATTTCAAAACCGCTTGCGCCTGCTGCACCGTTTTGACAGGCATGCTGAAAGCGTTCAACACGCGGTTGGGCAACAGGCCCAGATAGAACGTGCCTAACAACGTCAACGCAAGGGCTAGCTTGACCAAGCCACCCACGTGCGGCTTGCGATAGCCCGGCGCGAGCGGACGGAAGAACATCACCACAATCGGATAAAGGTAGTAATAAACCGACACGATACTGTTCAGCACGGCGGCTACGACCAGCCACTTGAGTACGCCGGAACCGGTTTGATTCGACGAATCCCAAGCCGATTTGAAGAGGAAAAACTTGCCGATGAAACCCGCCATCGGCGGAACGCCCGCCATACTCAACAAAAAGATCGCCAGCGAAAAACTTAAGCCCGGCGATTCAAACCCGATGCCTGCGAGATCGTTGATTTCGGTTTTCTCGTCGCCCGGTCGCGCGAACATCTGAATCACGGCAAACGCACCGAGCGTCATCAGCGTATACGTCAGCATATAAAACGCGACGGACGCGAACTCGCCCGTCAAAAATCCGACGAGTGCGTAACCGGCGTGCGCGATAGACGAATAAGCCAACAGGCGCTTGATATTCTTTTGCGCAATCGCAATCACGTTGCCAATGGTCATCGTCAGTACGGCAATCACCGCCAGCGTCGTGAACCAGGTGTGATGCAAGCCGTCACCCAAGGCCGCGCCCGGTGCGGTGAAACCAATCGTGAAGACGCGCAGGAACGCGGCGAACACTGCCGCTTTCGGCCCCGTCGCCATAAAGCCCGTCACCAATGTCGGAGCGCCTTCATAGACATCAGGCGTCCACAAATGGAACGGCGCGCTCGCAATCTTGAATCCGAACCCGACCAACAGCATTGCCGCGCCGACGAGCAGCACGCCTTTGGCTCCGTCGAACGCCAACGTGCCCGAAGCGATCACTTGCTGAATGGCTGTTAAATTCGTCTTGCCGGTTGCGCCGTAAACCAGCGCCATCCCGTAAAGCAGGAACGCCGTCGAGAACGCGCCCAGCAAAAAATATTTCAGCGAAGATTCAGCCGCCCGCGCATCGCCGCGCCGATAACCCGCCAGCACATAAGTCGTGATCGAAGCGATTTCGAGTCCGAGAAAGATCGTGACCAGATCGTTGGCTGCGCACAGCAACAAGCCGCCTGCCGTGGCAAACAAGATCAACGTGAAAAATTCGCCTTGCGGCAAACCTTCGTCGCGTACGAACTGAATCGCCAGCAACACGGCGACCAGCGAAGCCAGCACTGTGATGAACGAAAACGACAACCGCAATTGATCGTTGACGACCATGCCGCCATAAGCATTGGTGGCGCTCGCGCTCGGCCACAACCAGAACAACGACGCCATCGTCAGCACGAGGCCGATGATCGCTACGGTCGAGCAGGCTTTGCGCGCGTTCTTGCCCGAAAGCGCGTCGGCCAACATACAGACAACACCCGCCACCGCCGCAATCGTTTCAGGCAGAATCGCGCGGTAATCAAGATTTAACGAACTGAGTAACGAACTGGTATCAACTTGCATTGTGATTCAACTGAAACTATTTAGCAGCCCGCTCCACTTTTGCTGCGCCTTTAATTTCGACCTGCTGCTTGAGCGCACTGATCGTCGCTTTGGTTTCGTTCAAAAAGCGCATCGGTTGCACGCCCATCACGATGGCGAGAATGACCAGCGGAATCAGGCCGAACAACTCGCGCCGGTCGAGGTCTTCGAGTTTGGCGTTTTCTTTGTTGTCAGTTTCGCCGAACAGCACGCGCTGCAACATCCACAACAGATAAACTGCCGAAAGGATTACGCCCACGCCCGCCAACACCGTGAAGAGCTTCGCGTAAGGAACGTCTGAAGTGAACGTACCGATCAAGATCAGGAATTCACCGATGAAGCCATTCAACAGCGGCAAGCCCAGCGACGCGAGCGAGACGATGATAAAGATGGTCGAGTATTGCGGCATCGGCGTCGCCAGTCCGCCGTAATCATCAATCAACCGCGTATGCCGCCGTTCGTAAACAATGCCTACGCAATAAAACAGCGCGCCAGTCGAGATGCCGTGCGCGAGCATTTGATACAACGCGCCTTGCAAGCCGAGTTCGGTGAACGAAAAAATTCCGAGTACGACAAAGCCCAAATGGCTGACCGATGAATAAGCGACGAGCTTTTTCATGTCGGGCTGAACCATCGCCACCAGCGCGCCATAGATGATGCCGATGACGGCGAGCGTCATCACAATCGGAGCAGCTTCGCGCGAGATTTCAGGAAACAGCGGCAGGTTAAACCGCATCAGGCCATACGTCCCCATCTTGAGCAGTACGCCCGCCAAAATGATCGAACCGGCAGTCGGCGCTTCGACGTGCGCGTCGGGCAACCACGTATGCAGCGGCCACAGCGGAACCTTAATCAAAAACGCCAGCGCAAACGCGAACCACAGCATGCGCTGAACGGGTACGCTCATTAGCGTGTTGCGCTGCGCCGCGAAGTTATTCGTAATCTCGACGATGTCGAAGGTCGTGCCGCCGTTCAGGTAATAAACCGCGATGATGGCGACCAACATCAGCAGCGAGCCGACAACTGTGTAAATGAAAAACTTGACCGCCGCGTAAATGCGCCGTTCCCCGCCCCATACGCCGATGAGGAAATACATCGGGATGAGCGTGATCTCGAAAAACAGATAGAACAAAAACATGTCGAGCGAGACGAATACGCCGAGCATGCCTGTTTCGAGAATCAGCAAAAAGATCATGTATTCGCGCACGCGCTTGTGAACGTGCCAACTCGCCAAAATCGAAATCGGCATCAGGAACGTCGTCAGCAAGACGAGCCAGATGCTCAGACCGTCAATGCCCGTGTGATAACTCACGCCCAGCGAAGTGATCCACGAATACTTCGTGACCATCTGCGGCCCGGCTTGCGCGCTGTTGAAATTCAGCAGGATCGGTATCGAAGCGACGAACGTCACCAGCGTGACAAGCAACGTCAGCCAGCGATATTCGTTGTCGAGACGTTCCTGCTCGCGCTTGCTGCTCCAAAACATGCCGTGCAAAAGGAGCGCGACGGCTCCGAGCAAGGGCAAATAAGTTGTGATCGTAATCCAGTTCATAAAGTCATTTCGCTTGCTCGTTGGCGAGCGCAGCCTTTTCTTTCGCTCTCGTCAGAAACGGAAACCTTTGGAGTATTTCGGCGTCAACTTCTTCCAGTGTGTAAACTCGCCCTTGCTCAATATCTTCCAGCCCTTCTTCGACCGCGAGTTCCGTTTCGTACAACTCAACTTCCGCAATCAACCGTCGGTAATCACTAGCCGCGAGTACTACCAGCGTTTCCCCTTCATCGTAGTTTAGAAAGATAGGCTGTTTCGTAGCTTTCATCTGCACAAGCAAGTCATCCGTAGTTTTTCCAGTGGCTTCAATCTCAGTGACGGTCATACCCCAAAACTTTTCTGCTCTTTCACCAGCTTGAACCGTTAAGCTTTGTGTTGCCATATTCGTACTTCCTTTCAACACAAGTTAAACCAACTGAATAACAATGCTACGAACGAGGTTGCTGCTTCTGGTGCATCACGTTTAGAACCGTGACTACCTGCCCTTCCACTGCAAACAACAAACGGTACTGACCGAAAAGAAGCTGTCGCACATCTCGCCTTTCTCCCTGAACGTCGCGCGCCAAAGGGCAACGCAAGGGAAAGGTCTCTAAGCTGTCAACCGCCGCTTCATATTCTGCGTACCACCGAAGCCCAGATTCGATTGACGTATCAGAAAGCCAATAGCAAATATCAATTGCATCAACCTGAGCTACTCGGGTCACTACGAGTTGATAGTTCATTTTCGTTCGGGCAAGGCTGCCAAAAAGGGAAAACGCTGGCGCATCTCACGGGCAAACTCGTCAAAGGGCTTCACTCGACCGGCATCCATATCGTCTAACGCTCGACGAACGGCTTTTCTGGTTTCAGATAACTCAGAGTCCTCCGTAACCTTTACCAGCGTTTTGCCGTTTTCTCTTTCCACTAAAAGCGCCTGTTGTGAGGCTTCCATTTGATCCAGAAAAGCAGCGGTAGACTTCCCTGATGCTTCGATCTCCGCCATCAAGGCTCGCACCACATCCGCCATTCCCTGATCTACTTGAACTGTTACTGTTTGTGTTGCCATTTTCGTACTTCCTTTCAACTCATTCGGCGCGAAGCGTGTCCGTAGCCCGACCGTTAGCGAGGGCAACCTCGGCGTTGCGCCCTTCGGCATCATCTAGCGCATCCTCAAGGTAGCCCTCGCTAACGGTCGGGCTACGGACACGCTAGCGCGCCAACGCAGAGATGAAATAGCCAATCACCACAATCGCGCCTGCCAGAATCACAGCGGCGTAGCTGCGCGCAAAGCCAGTTTGCGTTGTACGCAAAATGCCCGCGAGCGCGCCGAAGCTGCCTGCCAGTCCATTGACGAAGCCGTCAATCCATTTCACGTCCACGATCTTCCATAGAACATTGCGCGAAGTGTTTTCGATGGGATTAATAATCGCGTCTTCGTAAACCTCGTCCACGTACCATTTGTTTTCGAGTACGTCGGGCATGTCTCTGAGCGGGTTTTTCTTAAAGAAAACCCAGCCGATGGCGATGCCTAAGAAACCCAACACGACCGATACGCCGGTCAAGCTAAGCTCAAGCGAAGTGTCGTGCGACGCAGCGACTCCGTGTGAAGCGGCTGCCGTCGTTGATGCTGCGCCGTGCGTATCTGTCGCAGCGTGTCCAGCCGCAGGAGCATGCGCAAGTGCGGGTTCGAGAAAATGTTCAAAGTGATTTGAACCGCCCATCGCAGCGGGAATGCCTACCCAACCGCCGGCGATGGAAAGCACCGCGAGCAGCACGAGCGGCAACGTCATGCTCCACGGCGATTCGTGTGGCGTGAAATGTCCGTGATGTCCGCCATGACCATGATCGTCATGTCCGTGAGCATCGTGTCCGTGGCCGTGAATTTCAGGCGAGCCGTCGTAACGCTCTTCGCCCCAGAAAGTCATCACCATCATTCGCGTCATATAAATCGCGGTCATCAACGCCGTCAGCGCAGCGACAACCCACAGCAGCGTGCCAGTGCCTTTGGGAAAGACTTCGCTGGAAAAGGTCTTCCAAAGAATTTCGTCCTTGCTGAAAAAGCCTGACAGCAGCGGGAAGCCAGAGATCGCCAGCCAACCGATCATCATCGTCACCCACGTGACTTTCATGTACTTTTTCAGATTGCCCATGTAACGCATGTCCTGTTCGTGATGCATGCCGTGAATCACCGAGCCGGAACCGAGGAACAAAAGGGCTTTGAAAAAAGCGTGCGTCATTACGTGAAAGATCGCCGCACCAAAAGCGCCTACGCCGCAAGCGAGGAACATGTAACCAAGCTGCGATACGGTTGAATAAGCCAGCACTTTCTTGATGTCGTTTTGCGCGAGTCCGATGCTGGCGGCAAAGATTGCCGTCGCTGCGCCAATCAAGGCGATGACCAACATTGCCGTGGGCGATTTGACGACGACGGCGCTGCAACGTGCGATTAAATAAACGCCCGCCGTAACCATCGTCGCCGCGTGGATCAAAGCCGACACCGGCGTCGGGCCGGCCATCGCGTCGGGCAGCCATACGAACAGCGGAATCTGTGCTGACTTGCCCGTCGCGCCGCCGAATAACAACAAGGCGATTAACGTGAAGGTGAAGGCGGTGACGGTTGTCGTAACTCCGGCTTGCGTGAGAAAGCTCGGCACACCGGCTTTGGCTACGAAACTGATCGAGCCGAAAGTCGTGAAAATCAAGAACAACCCGATTGAATACGACAGGTCGCCGATGCGGTTGGCGATGAAGGCTTTCTTGGCCGCGTCGCCCGCTTCTTTCTTTTTGGTGTAATAACCGATGAGCAGATAAGAGCAGAGACCTACGCCTTCCCAACCGACGAAAAGCAGCAACAGGTTATCGGCCAGCACCAGCGTCAGCATCATGAACATAAACAAGTTCAGATAGGCGAAGAACCGATAAAAGCCCGGGTCGCCTTTCATATAACCCGTCGCGTAGACGTGAATCAGGAAGCCGACAAAGGTGATGAAGAGAATGTAAATGCCGGAGAGCGGATCAAGCAGGTAAGCGAAATCAGCGCGGAAGCCAGCTACGTCAAGCCAGGTGAACCAATGCTCAGTGATGACGCGGGCGTTCGCGGGCTTCTCTGGTAGGGCGACCAGATTCATGAATGACAACGCCGCCAATACGAACGACACGAACACCGAGAGCGGCGCGACGATACTCACGAAACGCTCGCCGAGTCGTTTGCCGAAGAACCCATTTAAGATCGCGCCAACGAGTGGCGCGAGAACAATCCATTTCAACATAAGTCTTTAGAGTTTGAGTAAGTCTGCTTCGTCTACGTTCAGGGTTTCGCGGTTGCGGAACAGCGAGATGATGATTGCCAGACCGACGGCGGCTTCGGCGGCGGCGACGGTCATGACGATGAATACGAAAAGCTGTCCGGTGATGTCGTTAAGAAAGCGCGAAAAGGCTACGAGCGTAAGGTTCACCGCGTTCAGCATCAGTTCGACGCACATAAACAGGACGATGACGTTGCGTTGTAAGAGGACGCCTACGACGCCGATGGTGAACAGCACGGCGCTCAACGCCAGACACCACGAGAGCTTGATCGTGAGCGGAGCGCCCGCGATTTCTATTGTTTGCCCAACTGCCTGTAAGACGGCCAGTCCGAAAGAAACCGGTAACATACTTAGTGTCTCCATAAATGCCAGAGAGGAACTCATCACAAAGGGACAAAGATTCAAAGGGTCAAAGTCTTTATAGCTGTGATTAGGTCTTTGTACCTTAGTCCCTTTGTTCCTTTGTGTTTTATTCTCTCCGTCTTAATCGCCAACCTGTTCCTGATAGTCGCGCGCCGCGTCATAAGCGAGTTTCGCTTCTTCGTGCGTTTCGCGTTTCGCCAGCAACATCGAACCCACAATCGCCATTAATATCAATACCGAAGTCGCTTCGAACGGCAACAGGTAACTGGTGAACATCGCCTGCGCGATGCTCTCAACCGTACCCAACACTTTCGATGGGTCAGCGACATCATTCGCACTCAACGTAGCTTTCGCCGGTACGTTCAGCGCGCCGACGATTGCGCCGACTTCAGCCAGCAAGACGATGAATAGCGCAGGCGCAACGAATTTCAAATACTTGACCTTGTCGGTGATAGATTCTTCAGCACGCACGTTGAGCAACATAATCACGAAGACGAACAACACCATGATCGCTCCGGCATAAACGATCACCTGAATCGCCGCGATGAAAGGCGACGAGAGAGTGAGGAATACGCCGGCTAGCGCCATCAACACCGTAATCAACCCAATCGCGCTGTAAATCGGATTGCGTTGCAAGATGATGTTGAACGCCGCCACGACCGCCAATGCCGCCAGCGCGAAAAACAAAATCGCGGGAATTGATTGCGATATTTGGGTTACTAAATCCATAAGAACCGTTTTGTATCGCAACCTGTCAGGTTGCGATGAATTGGCAGGCTTACCTTGCCAGCACAGCGTTTCGGCACCGCAAGACCTCGCAACCTAACAGGTTGCGATACAGCTTCCGTTTAATAAAAATACAGAGCAATCGCCGCCGCTATCAGAATGTTGAACAGCGCGGCGGGCAGCAAAAACTTCCAGCCGAAGTTCATCAACTGATCGTAACGCAGGCGCGGCAACGTGCCGCGCAACCAGATATACAAAAACAGGAAGAAGAATACTTTGCCGATGAAATAAAGAATGCCCAACCACGGGAAATAAGAAACGCCCGGGCCGTTCCAACCGCCGAGGAACATCACCGTCGCCAGCACCGACACCGTCGTCATATTCACGTATTCAGCCAGAAAGAACAGGGCGAATTTCAACGCGCTGTATTCCGTGTGAAAGCCTGCGACTAATTCGGTTTCAGCTTCGGGCAAGTCGAACGGTACGCGATTGGTTTCAGCAATGGCGCTGATGAGATAAATCCAGAAAGCGAAAAAGCCCGTCGGCATCAACCCGAAGATGTTCCAATTCATCCCGCCCCAGCCTGATTGCGCTTCGACGATCTTGACGAGGTCGAGCGTACCCACTTGCAAAATCACCGCGACCAGCGAGAGCGACAGCGCTAATTCGTAACTGATCATTTGCGCCGACGAACGCAATCCGCCGAGCAGTGAGTATTTCGAGTTCGACGCCCAGCCGCCGATCACGATGCCGTATACGCCTAAGCTGGTCAGCGCCAACACATACATCAACCCGACGTTCATGTGCGTGACGTAAAGCGGCACCTTGATGTTGAGAATCGGAATCGTGACTTCAGGCCCGAACGGATAAACGATCAACACCATCATCGCCGGAACCAGCGACACCGCCGGAGCCGCGATATAAAGCCACTTGTTGACGGCGAGCGGTACGATGTCTTCTTTGAAGATGAACTTCAGCAGTTCGGCGAACGGTTGCAACAAGCCAAACGGCCCTACGCGATTCGGCCCCAAACGGTTTTGAATGACCGCCAATATGCGGCGCTCGGCATAAGTCGTGTAAGCAACGACCAGCGTGACGAACAGCCAGAACGCGACCATCTTGACCGAGGCTTCAACGAGCCACGCCAGATTGGGGTGATAAAGATTGGTTTTGAGAAACTCTTCCATAACTCTGAAGTGGCGCAGGCTTTAGCCTGTGAGCCGTTTGGTGGACTTTAGTCCGCCCGGTTGTTTTGCGCGGACTAAAGTCCACGCAACGGGTCACAGGCTGAAGCCTGCGCCACGTTACGCCGGAAACACCTTCACTTCGCTCACGTCGGGCGTGAGCATTTTCGAATGCTGCGTGATCGTCGTGTAGCGCGTCTTTAACCGCACGCCCGCTTGCGCCGTCATTGGCGCGTTGTCTACGGCGAGGTTGCGATTGATTTGCGCGACTTGCGTGACGAGCCGGTCTTTAATATCAGCGGGCAAGTCCGCCGCATCAATGCCCGCAGGCGCAGCTTGCACAATCGCTTTCGCGCCTTCGTTCGCCAGTTGGTTATGCGACAAGCCCGCATATCCGGTGACGTTTTCAGCAATCTCTTTGAATACGTTTTTGAGTTGTCCGCCAAAGCCGAGATCGGCGTTCATCAGCTTGGCAATCGAAGCCGTGACCATCCAGTCAGGGCGCGCTTGCCCGACGGGCGGAATCGCGCGCCGCACGAATTGCACTTGCGAGGCGTTGTTGACCTGTGTGCCTTGCGCTTCGGCAAAGCTGGTCACGGGGAAAACAACATCGGCGAGTTCGGCGGTTTCGCTCAGGAACATGTCTTGTACGACGAGAAAATCTAGCTTGCCGAGTTGCGCGCGAACCGTCACAGCTTCGCCATTGGCTTTCGCCACGAGGTCTTCGCCCGCGACATACAAGGCTTTGATCGAACCGCCCGCCGCGCTCAACATCGCTTTCGCATGCAATCCACCAGTTTGGGTGCCCAATCCCATTTGCGTAGCGCCCATCGAATTCGAATAACGAACCAACGGCAGAAACGCGAACTTGGTCGCCGATTGCGCTGCGTCAACGCCGATGGTGAGCTTGGGACGTTCGACGATGTAAGTGTATGGGTTCTCGTTGACCGAAGGTTTCGGCGGCGAATTGGTCGAACGCACCTGGCGTTGCAACATATCAACGTAAGCAAGTTTCGCTGCCGCCGCCGTTTCAGCATTCGCGGGCAGCGTGCTTTCGAGCAGCGCCAACGCTTCGACCGCCGCGCCGCGCAATTCATCGCCGAAGACGACAATGACCTTGGCGGCTTCGGCGACAGCCTGGCGCACGGCTTTCACATCGTCGGCCTTTACACCCATTGCATCCGCCGCGTCATCGGCTTTCGCCTCATCAAGCAACGCTTGAATGAATGCGGCCTCGCTGCCTTCACGGACGCGCAACGCAACATTGGCTTGGCGTTCCAAACGCGATGCGACCGAGTTCACCGTGAACAAGCGCGCGGCCTTTTGCCGCACGGCCCAACGAATCGAAAACGCCGTTAGCGGATTTTCTTCGTTCGGGTCAGAGCCGATCAGCAGGATGACATCGGCGTTTTGCAGATGTTCCTGCGTCGCCATCGTCGGCGCTCCGTGTTTGAAAAACGCCGCCAGATCAACTTCGTCATCGTCGTGATAGAAGTCTACGTGCTTACTGTCGAGCGCGTGCGTAGCGAATTGCTTCAGCGCGTATTGGTCTTCGTTCAACAAGCGTGCGGCTGAAATTACGCCGA
>JAYSVR010000018.1:0-8662 GCA_043718445.1 Acidobacteriota bacterium
AGCCGTTCAACCGCAGAATTTCAACTAGAAAGTAGTCTATTGACCGCTCTGTCCGACCCTGCTCACAGACCAAATTTCAACTAGGATTTGGACAATGCCAGCTGGGAAATGAAACTTGCCTTTTTCCTCCGCTTTTATTGTTGTTTAGGGGTCGAGTTGTGAAAGGCAACGATTTGCCATTGGCCTTTCTGTTTGACGGCCATCGCGGTCGAGCGCATCCGCCCATTGAACTCGCCGTTTTTGCTGCGGCCTTTCATGACGACGACGAGATTCGTTACCGCCGTATTCCCATAAACATTCGTCGTCATCTCTTCGAAATGGTAATCGTCATACTGGGACTGATTGGCATTCGCCTTTAGGCTTTCCAGCAAGCGCGCCTTGCCATAAACGGTGCCATTGCCTTCAGTGACGATGAGTTCCTCAGCCAGCAAGGGAGCCAGCGCCGCAGCATCGCGCTGGCGCATCGCCTTTTCGTACTCGGCGGCCTTTTGCTTGAGTTCTTGCTCGGCTTTGGCGTCAGCGCCGGATTTCGCCTTGGCGGGCGGGGTGGTGGTTTGCGCGGCGGCCACGAGCGTGGCCGCCATCAGGACTGCGATCAGCAGGATTGGTTTCATGGGTTTTCTCCTTTTGGTTGGTGGTTGGGTTGGGGGCAGAGGGCTGCCTGGTTCGTTTACTTCGTTTGCGGATCAGCGTGAAACAGCTTGCTCACAATGCGCCATTGGCCTTCGACTTTTAGCAATTGAAAGCAATCGTAAAAATCGTGGGCATGATAAGCGTCCATCGCCAGTTCGACGGTTGCGGAGTTACCCGCTACGTGAATGGCCGTGATGATGAATTGGGTCGGCTCGCCGCTCGTGGCCGGAGCCGGATTGGAAGCTATGTAATCGTACAGCCCTTGAATGGGGGTCACGAATAAATTGCTCCCCATCCAACCGAACATCGAGGCTTGTGGGTGGAATGCCTGTTGCAGCGACGCGACCTTGCCGTGGCGAACACCGTCAATATAAAGGTCAATGATTTGACGGATGCTTTCGAGTTCTGAACAGCGTGTGCTCATGAGTTTCTCCTCGGAAAATGTGGGACAAGATGCCACCTTGTCCCACGAATTTTTCAGTTCAAGCGGGAATACCGTAGATACATCCCGCCACGCGCCCCGCATAGATGGCGACGGTTGATAATTGGCTCTACTGGTAAATACGGATTTCTGCGGCGAGAAGCGACACGGGCAGAAAATATATCTGCCAATCTCAATCACGCCCTGTCAGCCGCGCTTGCGCCTGTGCTAGAGTCAATACTGGTTTGCCCGTCTACCGTGTTATTTTCCGAACTTCAGTCTTATGGATGCCAAAACGCCTTCATCGGCGGAAATCACGCAATTACTCATCGCCTGGAGCGAGGGCGACGCGGTGGCCTTCGCTCAACTCGCACCGCTTGTGCATTCAGAATTGCACCGCATCGCCGAACACTATATGGCGCGCGCGCAGGCCGGGCAGTTGTTGCAGGCTTCGGCGCTGATCAATGAAGCCTATCTGCGATTGATTGATTGGAAGGATGTGCGCTGGGAAAACCGCGCGCACTTTTTCGGCGTCGCCGCGCAACTGATGCGGCGCGTGTTGGTGGACGAATACCGCGAACGGCAAGCGGGCAAACGCGGCGGCGATGCCTTGCGCGTTTCGCTCGCCGAAGCCGATGTTCACGTCGAAGAGCGCAGCGCCGATTTGGTCGCGCTCGACGATGCGCTCAACAGCCTGGCGCGACGGGATGAACGTAAAAGCAAGATTGTCGAGTTACGCTATTTCGGCGGCCTGAGCGTAGAGGAAACCGCAACGGTGTTGCAGGTGTCGGCGCGCACGATCAATCGCGAGTGGGGTCTGGCGCAGGCGTGGCTGTTTCGTGAACTGAGCAAAAGCTGATATGGAAAACGCACCGCCAAACTTCGTGGAGTTATTCCAGCAAGCCGAGCAGCTTTATTACGAAGCGCTCGAACTTGGCCCAGCGGCGCGCGCTGCCTTGCTCGCCGAAGCCTGCACGAATAACGAAGCCTTGCGCCGCGAAGTCGAATCATTGCTGGCGGCGCACGACGCGGCGGGCAGTTTCATCGCGGGCAATGCGGTCGCCGATCAACGCATAAGCGCGCCGGTTTTAACCTCTCCACCTGACGCCGCGTTGCCGAATGCAACGCCCCGCGCAATCAATCAATATCGTTTCGTTTCGTTGCTTGGACAGGGCGGAATGGGCGAAGTCTGGCTGGCTGACGATACGCGGTTGCATCGCAAGGTGGCGCTGAAACTGCTGCCCGCGCAATTCGCCACCGATGCCGCGCGCGTGCGCCGTTTCGAGCAGGAAGCCTACGCCATCTCGGGGCTCAATCATCCGAACATCATCACGCTTTTCGATCTCGGTCACGCGGGTGATGACTATTTCATGGCGACCGAGTTCGTGGATGGGCAAACGTTGCGTGACCGTTTGCGCACGAACGCATGTCTGCCGCTGGACGAAGCCGCCAACCTTGCCGCGCAAGTCTGCCAGGCGCTCGCCGCCGCGCACGAAGCGGGCATCATCCACCGCGACATCAAACCCGAAAACCTGATGATAAGGCCTGACGGATATGTGAAAGTCCTCGATTTCGGACTGGCGCACATCAGCGAAAGCCTAACCACACCAGCGCAATCCAGCCTCACCGATTCGGGGATGGTAATGGGCACGGCAAGTTATATGTCGCCCGAACAGGCGCGTGGTAAAAAGATAGACGCGCGCACCGACATCTTCAGCCTCGGCATTGTGCTGTATGAAATGATCGAGGGCCGCACGCCCTTCCCCGGCGCTACTGTGTTTGAAGTCATCGGAGCCATCCTCAATCGTGAACCTGAAGTGATGACGATTGCCCCGGCAGAATGGCAAGCCGTCGTGCAAAAGGCATTGCGCAAAGACCGCACGGAGCGTTACCAAACTATCCATGAAATGTGGGAAATGCTGGCTGAACTGAAGCCGCTCAAACAGCAGGCAGAGATTCGCGCTTCGGGGCCACGCGAAACCGCCATGTCGGCCTCATCCGTTGTAGCCACCAATGAAAACGCCTTCGCGCGAGATACGGCCAACACGAGCAGCGTTTTCAACCGCAGCAAACGCGCGCTGGCGACTTCGGTCACGGCGCTCGGCCTCGTTCTGATGGGCGGCGGTTATGCGGGTTATCGAATGATGCAGCGCCATGCCGCGTCTGCCTTCACGCCGTTGATGACCGCCAAAGCGATTTCGCTCACTACGTTTTCGGGGACGGAGTCCGTGCCTGCTTTTTCTCCTGATGGGAAGCTGCTCGCCTTTGCCTGGGGCGGTGAGAAGAATGAGAACCTCGATATTTTCGTCAAACAGGTAGATGGCGAAGGAATGTTTCGGCTGACGAATCATCCGGCGACAGACAGCGACCCGGCTTGGTCGCCCGACGGCAAGAAGCTGGCTTTCACACGCTTTACCAAAACCGATTGCGGAATTTATTGGATGCCAGCCGTAGGGGGCGTTGAACGCAAACTGACTACCATCTCGCCACAGCGTCCGACCGGCATTGCGGGTTCAGAATTAAGCTGGTCGCCCGATGGGAAGTTACTGGCTTTCGGAGATCGTGAATCGGCGCAAGCTCCGCTCAGAATCAATCTGTTGTATCTGGAAACAGGTGAAAGACAGGCGTTGACGAATCCCCCGCCTGGAAGCAGCGGTGATTTTCTGCCAGCGTTTTCCCCTGACGGAAAGACCCTGGCGTTTGTCAGAACCACTATTGCCGATAGCCACCGCGAGATTTTGTTAGTTCCAGTTACCGGCGGAGAGCCGCAGCAAATAACAAAAAATACGCAGCAAATTAATTCACTGGCGTGGCTGGGAAATAACCGCGAGCTAGTTTTTTCAGGACTGGTTGAAGGAGAAAAATCGAGCATCGGCCTTCACCAAATTAACCTTATCACGGGTCGGCAACAGCGGCTCACAGGCCCTGATGCCTTAGTCATGGGTGCCGCTTACGACCCTCACAGTGGGCGGCTGTGTTACGCCAAATTTGATTACGATGTAGACGTGCTGCGGATGGGATTGAAAGGAACCGTCAGCGATCAGCAGCCTGCCACGAAATTAATTGGCTCGACTAAAGTAGAGTTCTATCAACGTTATTCGCCTGACGGGAAAAAGCTGGCTTATCAAACCGCACTATCAGGCAACGACGCAGTGTGGATTTGCGACAGCGACGGACAAAACCACCGACAGCTTACGAACGATCCGAAAATCTCTAAGGGCTGGCCCGATTGGTCGCCTGATTCGAAGCAAATTTCGTATGTCGGTTGGTCGAACGGGGAATTCGCCATTTATGTTACCGAGTTAGAAACCGGCAAACACCGTCGCGTCACCCGTGACGATTTTAATAACTCCACGCCCAGTTGGTCGCGTGACGGCCAATTGATTTACTTCAGTTCGGATCGAAGCGGTGCGCCGCAGATTTACCAAATACCGGCGGCGGGCGGCGAGCCGGTGCAAGTGACGAGGCAAGGCGGCATCGAGCCTTTAGAATCGCTGGATGGGAAGTTTCTGGTTTACGTCAAGAACCGGCAAACGCCCGGCCTCTGGCGCTTTGATTTGGCGATAAGGACAGAGAGCATGATTACCAATGTACACAAAGCCGGATACTTGCGTATGTGGGATGTCACCAGAACCGGTATCTTTTTTGGCTCCAACGAATCGTCCACGCTCGGCCTCATCGAGTTTTACGAATTTGCGACGGGCAAGATTTCGCTGGTGACGAAGCTGAACCATGGGTTCAGCCCCGGCACACGCGGGTTGGCAGTTTCTCCTGACGGACGCTGGTTGACCTATCTGAAAAGCCAATTGAAAAGCGACCTGATGTTGACGGAGGCCACAGAATGAACAGCAGCGAGAAGTCCTTACCAGCTACTATCGAAGACCAGCCGACGGCGATCCTGCCGAATCCGTTGCGCGATTCGTCACAACGCACGATCAATCAATACCGCATCGTTTCGTTGTTAGGGCGCGGCGGGATGGGCGAAGTCTGGCTGGCCGAAGACACAAGATTGAAACGGCAGGTCGCGCTGAAACTGCTGCCTGCCGAATTCACCAACGAAGCTGAACGATTGCGCCGCTTTGAGCAGGAAGCGTTGGCGATTTCGGCGCTCAATCATCCGAACATCATCACCATTCACGAAATCGGCGAGGGCGACGCGGGACGTTTCATCGTGATGGAACTGGTCGCGGGGCAAACCTTGCGCGCGTTGGCGGCTGAAAGCATCGCGCTTGATTCGTTGCTGCAATGGGGCGTGCAACTGGCGCAGGCCCTGCGCGCGGCGCACGCAGCGGGCATTACGCATCGTGACATTAAGCCTGACAATTTGATGGTGCGCGAAGACGGTTACGTCAAGGTGCTTGATTTCGGCTTGGCGCGGCTCGACGACAGCCGCCATCTCGTTGCCGAAGCGCATACGCAACCTGGAATGCTGATGGGCACAGTGAAATACATGTCGCCCGAACAGGCGCGCGGTGAAAAGGCGACGCACGCGACTGACATTTTCGCGCTCGGCCTGGTGTTTTATGAACTGGCAACAGGGCGGCATCCGTTCAACGCGACGACGTTGCTGGCGACGTTGCAACAGATCACGACGGAGATGCCGCCACCGCCCATCACGTTGAATCCGCAACTGCCAGTCTCATTCGATGCTTTGATTCAACGCATGCTGGCAAAGCAGACGCAGGCACGTCCGACGGCGACAGAAGTCGAAAGCGAGTTGCGGATGATTGCGCGACAGAGTGACGGAGAGACAGAGAGACGGCGAGACAGAGAGACAGAGAGACAGAGAGAGGGTGGGATTACGTCGTCCCTCCGTCTTTCTGTCTCTCCTTCTCTCCGTCTCAATACCGTTGGTCGCCAAACCGAACGCCACGAATTGCACGCCGCCTATCAAGCCGCCCAAGCCGGACGCGGCACCTTGCTTTGCGTAGCCGGTGAGCCAGGCATTGGCAAGACCACGCTGGTCGAAGACTTTCTCGCTGAACTCGCTGCGACGGAATCCGTCACCATCGCGCGCGGACGTTGTTCAGAACGATTGGCGGGTACGGAAGCCTACTTGCCCTTGCTTGAAGCATTGGAAAGTTTGTTAGCGCACAAAGCGCCTGAAACCGTAGGGCAGGTTCTGAACCTGCCCTACAACGAGAAAATGAAACAGCTTGCTCCGACGTGGTACGCGCAAGTTGGTTCGGTCAGCGGCGAAGACACCGAAACGCAAAAGCTGTTGGCCGAAGTCAAAGCCGCTTCGCAGGAGCGGATGAAGCGTGAGTTGGCGGCCTTTCTGCAAGCCGTCGCGCAGACGCAGCCTCTCGTGATTTTCTTTGACGATCTGCATTGGGCGGACGTGTCTACGATAGACCTGCTCAACTTTTTGGCGGGTAAGTTCGAGGCGCTGCGCGTGTTGATTGTAGTGACCTATCGGCCTTCGGATATGTTGCTGGCAAAGCATCCGTTCTTGCAGATCAAGCCGGATTTGCAGGCGCGTGGCGTATGTCGAGAGTTGTTGCTTGAGTTCCTGAACGAAGCGGAGATTGCCGAATACCTCGCGCTGGAATTTCCCGGTCATCGTTTCCCACCGGAGTTTCCAGCCTTGATTCACGCGAAGACAGAAGGCAGTCCGCTGTTTATGGCTGATTTGGTGCGCTACCTGCGAGATCGCGGTGTGATACGTGGCGCAGACTTCAGTCTGCGATCCCGTTTTATGGACTTTAGTCCGTCCGAGACCGAAAGCGCGCGGACTGAAGTCCACGATACGTCATCGCAGGCTGAAGCCCGCGCCACATGGACGCTGGCGCAAACGCTACCCGACATCGAACGCGAGTTGCCGGAATCGGTACGCGGAATGATCGAACGCAAGATCGCGCAACTCGAGCCGGACGATCACAAGCTGCTCACGGCGGCCAGCGTGCAAGGTTATGAGTTCGATTCGGCAGTCGTGGCGCAGGTGCTGAATCTGGATGCCGACGAGGTTGAGGAGCGGCTGGAAAAACTCGAACGAGTGTTTGCGTTTGTGAAGCTGACGAGTGAAGCGGAGTTTCCGAATCGCACGTTGACGCTCAAGTATCGCTTCGTGCATGTGCTGTATCAGAACGCGCTCTATGCCAGTTTACGCGCGACGCGACGGGCCACGCTCAGCCGCGACGTGGCCCTGGCCTTGGAAGGTTGTTACGGCGCACGCAGCGCGAGCGTGGCGAATGAACTGGCGCTGTTGTGGGAAGCGGCGCGGGACTCTGCGCGGGCGGCGGATTACTTCTTGCAGGCAGCGCGCAATGCGGCGCAGATCAATGCGCATCGCGAAGCGGCGCAGCTTGCCGGGCGCGGGCTGGAAGCTTTGCTCAAATTGCCGGAAACGCCGGAACGCGACGGGCGAGAACTCGGCCTGCAATTGACGCTGGGTTTCTCGTTGCAGTCAGTCCTGAGTTGGACTGCGCCGGAGGCCGGAGTTGCCTTCAACCGGGCGCGGCAACTGTGTCAGCAGATGGGCGATGATCCTCGGTTCTTCGCTGCGCTGAGTGGCGTGGCAGCCTATCACTGTATCCGAGCCGAATATGAAACGGGTCAGGGACTGTGTGAGCAGATGATGCAATTGGCGGAGCAGTCCCGTGACCCCGTGCTGCTGGCTGTGGCATCTACGTTTTGGGCCATTGCCCACCTTTATCAAGGAAACCTTGTCTCCGCCCAACAACAATTTGAACGAGCGTTGTCGCTGGATCGCCGGGAATACCACGAGGCTTATCTTTCCGTCTTTAACGAGAACGTGGGAATTTCAGCGCGCCGGATGCATAGCTACTGTCTGTGGACGCTGGGCGATGCGGATCAAGCTTTAGCGCTGGCACAGGAATCAATCACGCTGGCCGAGCAAACAGCGCATCCCTTCAGTCTGGGTGGCGCTCATCTGGGGAAAGGGACGATCCTTGCCTTGCTGCGGGATTGGCAGTCCAGCGAGAAAGAGTTTGAGAAAGTGTTTGCGCTCGCCGAGGAGTACGCCCTGGGAGACTTATTCAACTGGGCCACTGCCTGGAATGCCCTGAATCTGGCGTATCAAGAACCGACCGAAGAAGCGATTGAGCGGGCGCAACAGGCGATTGAATCCCTGCGTGCCAGAGGCGTGATGCTGCCGATGACTTGGTTACTCGCAAGTCTGGGCGAAGTGTTCGGGCGGGCAGGCCGCTGCACAGAAGGGCTGGAGGCAATCGCGGAGGCGTTAGCGCTAATCGAACGCAACGGGGAGCGTTACTACGAAGCAGAAATCTGGCGCATCAAAGGCGAGTTGCTGCTGAAGTCCGCCGCCAGCAATTCACAGACAAGCCGGGCGCAGTCGGAAGCGGAAGGCTGTTATCACCAGGCCCTCGAGATCGCCCGGCGGCAGAGCGCGAAATCGTGGGAACTGCGCGCCTCAACGAGCCTCGCGCGCTTGTGGCAACGACAGGGCAAGACCGCCGAAGCGCGGCAGATGCTCGCCGAAATTTACGACTGGTTCACCGAAGGCTTCGACACGGCGGATTTGATTGAGGCGAAGACGTTGCTGGACGAACTACAACAATAAGCGGCGCATGTCAGTAACCTGACCGTGTAGGAGAATGAATGAAACGCGCCCTTGAGCTAATCAAA
>JAYSVR010000171.1:0-22542 GCA_043718445.1 Acidobacteriota bacterium
GACGGCGGTTTCTTCTGGGGTGTAAGCGACCAGCGGAATCGCGTGTTGCGGGTCTTGACGATATTGGCGCGCGTGGCTGGCGATGATTTCGCGGCGGCGACGATATTCAACATCGTGCGCGCCCGGATGGTCGAGCGGCAACGTACTGATTTCAGCAAACGCCAAATCGGGCAATAGGCTTCCCAAGCCGTTGGCGGTGTCGCCAGTTTGAACAGGCTGCAAAGTACTCATCAACATCTTTCGTCCTTCGCGTTGAAATGAATTCGTCTCAACTCTAGCCCTTCAGAAAAATCGCTGAATACACGGAAAAACGCGGAAGAGGGCGGAAATGCTCTAAGAAGTAATTCGTTCGTTGTTTCCGCTTGGTTGCCGCCTCAAGCCTTTCCGCGATTTCTGCGCTTTTCCGTGTATTCAGCGATTTTTCTGAAGCCTTTCTAAGCGCAATCAAATTGGTGGTTGGTGCATCATCAAGGAGTCAGCCACTCGCCGCGCCACGCTGTGTCTTGCCAGGTGAAGCGCGCGCGTTGGTGGCCGGTTGATTGCAAAAACAGCCACTCGATTTCTCGCAAGTGACAAACGACGACGCAAAAATTATCGAAGCCCGCCGCGCTTTCTTCTGCCGTCGGCACGCGATGCAACAAGTCGGCGGGCAGGTTCGGATGCGCTGCGGCGACCGCCTCGCTCGGCGGCAGCGGAGCCAGATAAGTGCGGCGGCTGGTCAGCGCCGACCCTTGCCAGCGTTCACGCGCGAGTTCGTCGTGCGCGTGCAACACGGCGATGCCGTTCGCGCGAATTTGCAGCTTGCGCGTCGCGTCATAAAACAACCACGCGATGCGGGCGTCGGCCTGCAACTCGGCGACTTTGGGTGCGCGCGCATCGGTATGAAAGCACAAGCTGCGTTGGTCGCGTACCGCCTGACGCATCGTGACAGCGCGCATTTGCGGGCCGCGCTCGGCACTTACCGTACCGATCATCGCCGTATGAAACGCATCGTGCCGGTCGCGTACGGCGTGTTCCAGCACGCGCCAAACCGAGTCGAAAATTTCCTGCAACGCTGTATTAATTGCCTTACGCCTTGGCGGTGACGGTTTGCTGTTGCACGGGCGTGAGCCAATGCATGAATTGCGGAACCTTGCCGCGCACGATGTCGAAATAAGCCTGCTGGATTTTTTCGGTTAGTGGCCCGCGTTTGCCATCGCCGATGGGCTTCCCATCAACTTCGCGTACGGGCGTGATTTCAATTGCCGTACCGCTCAAAAACATTTCGTCGGCGTTCATCACTTCGTCAAGCGTCAGCACACCGATTTCAACCGGGATGCCGAAATGTTGCGCGATTTCGATAGCCGAGCGGCGCGTGATGCCCAGCAAGATCGAAGATTTTTCGTCGTTCGTTTTGAGCTTGCCGTCTTTGATGATGAACACGTTTTCGACTGCGCCCTCGGCGACGTTGCCTTCGGCGTTGAGCAGCAGGGCTTCGTCAAAGCCGCGCGCGACGGCTTCGCGGACGGCGAGAATCGAGTTGAGATAATTGCCCGTAGCCTTCGCCGTCGTAGGCAACATCGTCGGATGAAACTTGCGCCACGGCGAAACCGTGAGGCGCATGCCGTGCGTTTGTTGCGCAGCGAAATCGCTGTCCCATTCCCACGTGAGAATCGAAACGCTCACCGGATTGATCGCGCGAATGCCCAGGCTGCCGCTGTCGAAATAAACCGTAGGCCGCACATAACAATTTTTGAATCCGTTCGCCGTGATCGTCTCGCAAATCGCGGCGGTCAGTTCGTCGAGCGAATAAGTGAAGTCCAGATTGTAAGTTTTTGCCGAAGCGGCCAGCCGCTCGAGATGCTCGCGGTTGCGGAAGAGCGCGGGGCCATTCTCAGTTTCGTAAGCGCGCTGTCCTTCAAAAACACCTACGCCGTAATGCAAGCCGAAGGCGGTCGCGTCAATCTTTGCCTCAGCCATCGTGACGAGTTTGCCGTTTAACCAAACCCATTTTGTTTTTTCAAAAGCCATCGTTAAAACCTCCGTGTGAAATCTGGCGGGCAGTATATTACGGCGGGGCAAGCGATTGAATACGCTTGTGAAATTTAGCTGATGTGTTTTCTGTGCTTTTGGGTGGTGGGCTAATCCGCACATGGCTGGGGGTGATGCGCTAACGCCATTCGCCTTGCAACGTGAAACCCGCCCAAAAATAAAACGCAGGCCAACGCTGCTCACGCCACATCTCTAATTGCGCGGCGCGCAAGGCTGCCACGGGCGTAATCGTTTTTTCGTTAAACAAGCGCCGATAGAAACGGCTCATCAAATCTGCCGTAGCCTTGTCTGGTTGCGCCCACAGGCTGACAACGAAGCGCGGAGCGCCTGCGTACATAAAACTTTGCGGCAAGCCGATCATGCCTTCGCCTTTGACTTGTTTGCCGAGTCCGGTTTGGCAGGCGCTCAACACTACGAGTTCGGCGGGCAGCGCGAGGTTATAAATTTCGTGCGCAGGCAAAAAGCCGTCTTGCGCGCGGCCTTCCTCGTTGACCAGCGAAAGCACAATGCCCGAAAGCTCAGGGTGAACCGTGTTGAGCAAAGCATGCGTGGCGAAATGCAAAATGCGGTACTGGCTGAGTTCCGCGCTCATCGCCGTCGCGTGACTGGCCGTGAAATCAAGCGCGCGTAACTGCTGTTCGCCAGTCACCAGCTTGCCGATTTGTTCGGCTTCCCGGCGCGTACCGTTCAAGCGCGTCAACGGCAAAGACGCTATCGCCGCATTCGTCTTGCCGCTTTGACCAATGCGCAAGTCGGTCAACGCACGCGACAATCCAGACTGACGAGCGGGTTCTGTTTTATCTGCCGCCGCCGCAATGACAGCCTTGACTCGTTCGTCCTGTGCGCTGAAAACCGGATCAGCCAGCACGGCAATCGTGCGCGGAGCCGCCTTGCGCCCAGCGTATTCGCGCCGTCCAACCGCCAGCATCGAAGCCGACGGCAACGTCACGATCTCATGATTGACCAGTAAGGGTTCTGTTTTAACCAACGCGCCGCGCGGTTCTGGCAAGACGCTGAAAGGAATGAGTTGCAAAGCGTCTTGCGCGACGATGGCGAGCCGCTTGTTACTCAACAACGCGGCGGCAGGCTTGAGAATCATTTGGCTGAGCGCGCTGGCCGCCGCTTCAAAATCGTGATCGGCTTGCGCAATGCGAGCGCGGCGTTGCGGCGGAGTTTCGCGCGCACCGCCTGATAATCCGCCGTCAGCGTTTGCAACTCATCCGCTGCCGCCTTGCGCAATTCCGCTGCTACCTGGCTGGTGTGCAAACGCAATTGCGCTTCGCTTTTGGCGCGCAGGCGTTCCTGCAACTCGCGCTCACGCGCCAGCAAGTCAGCCGACACGCCCGCGCGAATGTCGGCGCGCGCCTCGGCCAACGTTTCGAGCAAGCTGCGCGCTTGTGCCATCTCGCTGGCTTGTAATGCTGCGCGTTCATAGCCCTGTTCAGAATGCCGTTCGTGCAAGCGCATCAACACTTCGACATATAACTCGTAATAATCGCCCACCGTACCCAGATAACTCGCGCGCAGTTCCGGGCTGAGAACGCGCGCCCAAATCAATTCCGTCTGTTTGAGCGCACCTTCCAAATGCGAACGCGCTTCATCCATCTGCCCTTGCGCATAAGCCAACCGCGCCAACTGATACAAAACATTCGCCTCGCCCTCGCGGTCGCCCAACGCGCGCCGCAACGCGAGCGATTGTTGCAACGAATCCGCCGCTCGCGCCGCGTCGTTCAGCGCCACGTAAGCTGCGCCTACATTGCCCAACGTAACGCCTTCGCCATACCGATCACCCATCTCGCGCTGCATCGCCAACGCTTGCTCAAACGAAATCAACGCCCCTCGCGCCTCTCCCCGCGCCACCGCGATTTCGCCCAACGCATTGAGCGTCGCCGCTTCACCGCGCCGGTCACCGACCGTGCGGCGAATCTGCAACGATTGATCGAATTGCGAGGCGGCCTTGCCCCACTCACCGCCTGTTTGCGCAACGGCAGCCCGCTAGAAAGCCTGGATCGCCTTTTCATCGAAGCCGTCGAAGTCGTCAACCTCGAAGCGCGCGTTCCTGAAATTCGCATGCCTTTCAACAAACACGGACACGAACCGGCGCGACATTACGAGCAGTATGTCAGCCCGCGCGAACTGTAACGCCAACGTTGCTTGCTTGAGAGTCACCGCTGACACCTCTGCCTGATTTGGGCGGTTGACTCTTGGTATAACCATTTAGATAATGCGCGCCAAGTTGGCGCGCATCCACCACGTTACATCTCCATTCAATACGACGCCGACACTTCAAGCTCGCTAGCTCAAGGCTGATTACAACCTAAACCTAAAGCGTTATCCCTTCATTGAAAGCGGAGCGCGATGGGTTTGTATTCAACAACCCCTCCAGGAGGTACTGTCTTATGACGACTCGCAACGGACAACGCCCCGGTTACTTGATAGCCGGACTCGCGTTGATGATGACGCTACTGATGGCTTCGGCAGCACAGGCGCAGGTGTTGTATGGTTCCATCGTCGGCAACGTAACTGACAAATCGGACGCCGCGATCATCGGCGCGACGGTCAAGATCACCAACAAGGCGACCAACCAAACACGTGAAGCTGCAACCAACTCGGATGGCAGCTTCACTTTCACCACCGTGCAAACGGGCGTGTGGGAAATCACCGCGAGCAAAAACGGTTTCAAAACCCTGACGCGCTCCAATGTTGAAGTCACGCTCAACAGCACCGTGCGTTCTGACGTGGCGCTCGAAGTCGGTCAGGTTTCTGACACGGTTTCGGTGACGGCTGATTCTGCGTTGTTGCAAACCGACCGCGCCGAAGTCCGCGCTGAATTGACCAGCCAGACGCTGCTCAATTTGCCGATTCCGCCGGGACGCAATTACCAACAGATGTTTCGCACCTTGCCGGGCATCAATCCGCCGACGAATGCGCACTCGATTCCGACCAATCCTTCGCGCGCGTTGCAATACAACGTGAACGGCACTTCGTCGAGTTCCAACAACGTACGCATTGATGGCGCGAGCCAATACAACATCTTTTTGCCGCACGTCACGGCCTATGTGCCTTCGCTCGAAGCCATCGAAACCGTCAACGTTGTGACCAATAACTTCGACGCTGAACAAGGGCTGGCGGGCGGCGCGGCGGTCAACGTACAAATCAAAAGCGGCACCAATAAAATCCACGGCTCTGCGTTTGAATATCACGACAATAACAACACCAAAGCTCGCCCTTGGGCCTTGAGGCCGATTGTCGTCAACGGGGTGCTGACGCCGCAAGACAAACCCAAGCGCGTTTATAACCAGTTTGGCGGTACGTTTGGCGGGCCAATCATTAAGGACAAGCTGTTTTATTTCACCAGCTTTGAGGGTACGAACGACCGCCAACTCGGCGCGCGTTTTCTCACAGTTCCGACGGCGGAAATGCGCACCGGTAATCTGTCTGCCGCAGGCACGGGCGTAAACATCTACGACCCGGCGACGGGCAACGCGAACGGCACGAACCGTGCGGCGTTTAACGGCAACATCATTCCCACGCTACGGCTTGATCCGATTGCGCAGCTCATTCTGAGAGATTTGCCTTTGCCCAATCGCCCCGGAATTCTCGATAACTTTTATGCGACGGCTCCTTATGCCTACGACAAAAAGACTCTTGATACCAAGGTGAATTACAACGTCAACCAGAAATTCACGACCTATGGCCGCTTTAGCTTCCTGACGTATAACCAACTGAATCCGGGTTTGCTGGGCAAGCTCGACGGTCAGGCGTCAGCGCAAGGCGGCAATACCGGTATCGGCTCCGGCAAAACTTATGGCATGACGGTGGCGGGCGTTTATACGGTCAACTCCAACTTCGTCATTGATGCCAACATCGGCTACACAAAACAAGGCACCAGTTCTGAGCAAGGCTTTCTTGATCAAAAGATCGGCTTGGATGTTTTGAAAATCCCCGGCACGAACGGCACGCGGGCTTTCGAGAATGGCTGGCCGCGTTTCAGGATTGAAGGCTTTGCAGCTTTGGGTGTGCAAGACAGCTTCATGCCTTACACGCGCAACGATCCGCAGTGGCAATACGTCAGCAACTTCAACTATACGAAACAAAATCACAATATCCGTTTCGGTTTTGATTTCGCGCGGCAAACCGTCAATCACTTGCAAGCCGAGTGGAACGGCGGCGGTAATGCTGAACCCGGCTCAGGCGGCTTCAGGTTCCAGGAAGGGCCGACCTCGCTTTGCACGGCGACGAATGCCGCCGGAGGCTGTACGGCTTTCGGAGCGCAAAACCAACGATTCAATTCAATGGCGACCTTCCTGTTGGGTTATCACACCAACGCAGGCCGAACGTTATTGGTTGAACCGCCCATCATCTTCAAGGCGAAGGCTTATAGCTTTTATGTACGCGATGGCTGGCAGGTCAAACCGAATCTGACGGTGACACTTGGCACTCGCTGGGAGTATTACCCGTTGCCGAAGCGCGCTGATCGCGGGATTGAGCGTTACAACTTCGACAACAACACGATGTCGGTTTGCGGCATCGCTAGTATCCCCGATGATTGCGGCGTAAAGATGAGCAAGAAACTTTTCTCGCCACGGTTAGGCATCGCTTGGCGCGTCTCTGATTCGTTCGTGGTGCGTACGGGTTATGGCATCACCTATGACCCGATTAGTCTGGCGCGGGTCTTCCGCACCAACTATCCAATGTTGCTGGCCTTCAACATCGTTCCGGCGAATTCGGCGGCTTTCGCCGGGTTGCTGAAAGATGGCATTCCGGTTTCACCGGTTCCCAACATCAGCAGCGGTACTGTTCCCGTACCGAACAACGTCAACGTGTTAACCTTGGGCAACAGCTTCAAGCGCCCTTACGTTCAGTCGTGGAATCTGGTGTTGGAAAAAAACATCGGCTTGGGCTTCACCGCCTCGGCGGGTTATGTCGCCACGCGCACTATCGGACAGACTGGTTCGTTTGACGTCAATGCCGGTCGCGTAGGCGGTGGCACGGCGAGCCAACCACTCAACATCAAATTCCCCGGACGCGTCGCCACGACAACCCTGTTTGACGGCTTCGCCAATTCGCATTACGACTCGTTGCAGACGACGTTGAAGCGGCGCTTTGCCAACGGACTGCAATTGCAGGCGTCTTACAGTTGGTCGAAAGCGATTGGCCTGGCGAATCTTGGCAATACGAATGACGATGGTCTCGCCATCAACGACCCCAATTTCCGTATTCTGAATCGTTCCGTTCTCGGCATTAACATTCCGCATAACTTCCAGTTCAGCGGTGGTTGGGAATTGCCCTTCGGCAAAAGCAAACGCTTCCTGAGCGATAACAAGGTAGCATCGGCGTTGACGGGCGGCTGGCAGTTAAGCTGGCTCTTCAGCGCGTTTCAGGGAACACCGTTTAGTGTCGTAGGAAGCGGCACTTCGCTGAACGCACCCAACAACGCGCAACGCGCCGATCAGGTTAAAGCCGAAGTGGTAAAACTGGGCGGCGTCGGCGTGGGAACTCCTTACTATGATCCGACCGCCTTTGCGCCGGTTCTTTCGGGAGCGCGCTTTGGCACGGCAGGATTCAACATCCTGAAAAGCCCCGGCACAGTCAATCTGGACATGGGGCTTTTCCGCGAATTCAGAGTCAAAGAAGGCATCACGCTGCAATTCAGGACGGAAGCATTCAATGCGACGAATACGCCGCACTTTGCCGCTCCGGCCAATAATGCTTCGAACCCTGACTTTATGATCATCACGAACACTCGTTCGTTCGGTCGTGAAGGTATTGACGAACGTATTTTCCGCTTCGGTCTGCGCTTAGGCTTCTAACGCAATTCCGCAGCACCAAATCTGGCGAGGGGATTGCAGCAATGCAATCCCCTCGTTTTGTTTTGACGCATCGTTCTGCCAGCCCGGTTCACCGGGCTTTCTGCGTAGCGGCAGATAGGCCAGCCGTTCGACGGCTGGTATCGCAGCGTCAAAATCCCTGAGCGCGCTTTAGCGTGCTTCTCTAACAGGCTTTAGCCGAGAGGCATTGCGGCTGAAGCCTATCAACCAAGGACGGTTAAAACGCCCTTGCGAATTCCGTTCGCGCTCATACCAGCCGTAAACGACTGGCCTATTTGCCGCTGCGCGGGAAGCCCGTTAGCACGGGCTGAAGAATTGCTTTATGCGGCATCTGTCCACAATTGTTTTGCTGATTGGTTTGGCGATGGTCGCCTTTACGCAAGACCCGACGAAGGTCGTGCCAGCGGCTTATCAACTTGCGTTTGAGAATGAATACGTGCGCGTCGAGCGCGTGCATTACGCACCGCGCGTGAAGCTGCCAGAACATGACCACACGGCTTACGGTACGGCTTATGTTTATCTCAACGACGCCGGGCCGGTGAAATTCGGCCACATCGGATTGGCTTACGGCGCGGTCACACGACCGGCGGTCAAGGCGGGCAGCTTCAGGTTGTATAAAGCCGTCAAGGAAACGCATACGGTTGAAAGCCTCAGCGACACGCCGAGCGATTTCCTGCGCGTAGAGTTCAAGACCGCAACGGCGAAAGACCCGAATACGTTGCGCGGCAAGTTCTTTCGGCCCAACGCAGGTGAAGCTGTTCCGACTAACGAAAACTTTCAACAAGTGCAATTCGAAAACGAACAAGTACGCATCACGCGCTTGCTGTGCGCGGCGGGCAAGGCGTGCGAGTTTGCGTTGAATGCCAAAGAGCCGAGTCTGTTGGTTGCGCTGACTGACATTCAGTTCAAACCGGCGCGCGGCAAGTCGGTTAAGTTCGCAGCAGGACAAACGCGCTGGCTCGCGTCAGGCAAACGCGAGCAATGGTTGAACGCAGGCAAAGCGATGGCGGAATGGTTGCGGTTCGATTTCAAGACCGCGCCGCTGAAAGCTGTCGAAATCGAAGCACCGCACAAACACACTCACGATGCAGGCAACGCGGCGAGAAAAGCCGAAGCCGTCGCATTGCTCAAACGCGGCGCGGCGTTGGATGTCGAAGGCAGGATGGATGAATCCATCACCGCGCATCTCGAAGCGCTCAAGCGGGACGCGGGACTCGTGCAAGCCCACATCAATTTGATCTCGCTCTATGGACGCGCGCGGCAATTCGCCGAAGCCGAGACGCATTATCAAAAGGCGCTGGCGATCAATCCCGACTTGCCGGTGATTCATTTCAATTTCGGTGTGTTGCTGGTGGCGCAAGATCGTCTCGACGAAGCCGCGCGTGCCTTTCAACACTGCTTGCGGCTCGATCCTTACCACGCTGAAGCGCATTTCAATCTCGGTTCAATTATCGAACGTGACAGTGAGCGCGCAGGCCAACTCGACGAAGCCGCCGCGCACTTTCGCAAAGCCATCGCCAATCAGCCGAATCATCGCGCCGCACATTTTTCGCTCGGCAGAATTTTGGTCAGTCAGAACAAGCTCGCCGAGGCGATTGAACAGTTTGAGTTAACGCTCAAACCCGAAGACGAAGAAACGCCGCGTTACACTTATGCGCTGGGCGCGGTTTATGTGCGCGCGGGTGACAAGGCGAAAGGCGTTGAATTTCTGCGCAAGGCTTTGACACGCGCTACGGCTTTGCGGCAAACGTGGCTCGCGCAAAGCATCGAGCGGGATTTACAAGCGTTGGGGCTGGCGCAATAAGGTGACGAATGGGAGTGATAGGAGTTATGGGAGTTATAGGAGCGCGAGCGTTCCTATAACTCCCATAGCTCCCATAACTCCTATCACCGCATCCGCACCGGTGAAAAAAAATATGACCAAACACCAATACTGGAAATTGATTTTGTTGCTCACGCTGTTGGTTGGCGTGGTGTTTATTGCTCAACAGCACGATGCCGCCATCGGCGCAATCGAATGGCCCGCGTATGGCGGCGGCAAAGACAACACGCATTACTCACCGCTCAAACAAATCAATCGCGCGAACGTCAAACAGTTGCAGGTGGCCTGGCACTACGACACGGGCGATGCGTTCGAGGGGTCTGAGATGCAATGCAATCCGCTGATCGTCAAAGGCATGTTGTATGCGACTTCGCCGAAGCTGCGTGTCTTCGCGCTCGATGCCGCGACCGGCCAACAGCGATGGAGTTTCGATCCGCACGAAGGCCGCAAGGCACTCGGCAAGTTCCGCAATCGCGGCGTGACCTATTGGGAAAGCGGTGACACAGCGCGCATCTTCGTCGGCTTTCAGCAATGGCTTTATTCGCTTGATGCCAAAACCGGTTTGCCCGACAAAACCTTTGGCACTGACGGTCGCTTAGACTTGCGACTCGGCCTCGACCGCGCTGATGCCAAAGATTTATCTGTCGGCATTTCGACGCCCGGCGTAATTTATAAAGACCTGTTGATCGTCGGCAGCATCGTCAGCGAAACGCTGCCCGCCGCGCCCGGACACATTCGCGCCTATGAATTGCGCACCGGCAAGTTGCGCTGGATTTTTCATACGATTCCGTTGCCGGGTGAGTTTGGTTACGAGACGTGGCCGAAAGATGCGTGGCAATACGTGGGCGGCGCGAACGATTGGAGCGGTCTTACGCTTGATGAAAAGCGCGGCTTGCTCTTCGCTCCGACGGGTTCGGCGACTTACGACTTTTATGGCGCGAACCGTCACGGCGATAACCTGTTCGCCAATTCGTTGCTGTGCCTTGATGCCACGACGGGCAAGCGCAAATGGCACTTTCAAACGGTGCGGCATGATTTGTGGGATCGTGACTTGCCGACTGCGCCCGCGCTCGTCACCGTCAAACAAAACGGACGCGCAATTGACGCCGTGGCGCAAACCACCAAAGCCGGACACATCTTCGTGTTTGAACGCGAGACCGGAAAGCCGCTCTTTCCTATCGAGAATCGCAAGGTTTCGACGCAAGGAATAGACGGTGAACAAGTCGCTGACACGCAACCCGTACCGCTGTCGCCGCCTCCCGTCGCACGTCAACAAATGACTGAAGCGATGCTCACCCGTCGCACGCCCGCCGCGCACGCAGCGGTGTTAGAGCGTTTCAAGCAATTGACCAGCACGGGGCAATTCGAGCCGCCGAATAAACAAGGCGTAATCGTGACTCCGGGCTTTGACGGCGGCCCCGGCTGGGGCGGCGCGGCGGTTGATCTGTCAGGAATGCTTTATGTGAATTCGAGCGAAGTGCCATGCATTCTCAAACTGGTTGAACAAACGCCGCGTTCACGCACGCAATCAACGGCGCGCAACTTGTATGACCGTTCGTGCGCGAGTTGCCACGGCAAAGACATGCAAGGCACACCACCTGAGTTTCCCGCGCTGGTCAATCTCAATAAGAAATACAGCAACGCGGAACTGACGACCGTAATTCGCAACGGCTTCGGACGCATGCCGGGCTTTGCGTCTTCGCTCAACAGCGAAGCGATTCAGGCGTTGGTGAACTTGTTGCTCAAAGGCGAGAACGCGCAAGTCGGCAACGCGCAAGGCCAGCAAGCAGGTAAATCGGCGGCGATTGAACAGAAATACGTAATGGAAGGCTATCCGCGTTTTCTTGATCCAGACGGCTATCCCGCGATTGAGCCGCCGTGGGGTACGCTGACCGCCGTTGATCTGAACAAAGGAACCATCGCCTGGCAGATTCCGCTGGGCGAATACCCTGAGTTGTTGGCGCAAGGATTGAAAGACACCGGCAGTTGGAATTACGGCGGGCCGATAGTGACGGCGGGCGGATTGGTGTTTATCGGTGCGACGAATTTCGATAAAAAGTTTCGCGCGTTCGATAAAGACAACGGCAAGCTGCTATGGGAAACGTTGATGCCGTTTGCCGGGAACGCTACGCCGGCGACGTATGAAGTGAACGGCAAACAGTTCGTAGTGATCGCGGCAGGCGGTGGCAAACGCGGCGCTCCGTCAGGCGGCGTTTATGTGGCTTATGCGTTGCCCGCGACAAATTGAAACAACGGCATTATCAATTTTCCATTTTCAATTACTGGCAAGAGCTACGTTCAGGCACGCTGGCTCTTGCCAATAGTTGAAAATGGAAAATTGATAATGGCTGTCTTTATTGCCTTGACCTGACGGAATCGTTTCTATTGATGCCTTTTCAACCAGTCAATTTTCGAGTGATGCAGTGCCTGAACCTGATGATGGTTTTATGCGTTTGCGTTTTTATGGTTGCAGCACAAACGCCTGCGTTGCCGGTCATCAAGGTTGAGGCGTTTGAAGCAAACATCCGTGAGCAGGTGAGCAAGGCTTATGCGTCTGCGCAAAATCAGCCGCGCGATGCTGAAGCGAACGGCAAACTCGGCATGGTGCTTTACGCTTACGTGCAATACGACTTTGCGTTGATGTGCTTGGCGCGCGCGCGGCATTTCGCGCCTGAAGACTTTCGCTGGCATTACTATTTCGGCGCTACGCAAAGCGCGTTGGGCAAGCACGAAGAAGCCGCTGCCGCTTTCAAAGCCACGCTCGAACGCAAGCCGGATTACTTGCCCGCGCAGTTGAAACTCGCTGAATCATTGCTCGCCGCCGGACAACATCGCGCCAGCCAGCCGTTGTTTGAAATGCTGCTCAAACAAAAGGCGACCGCTGCCGCCGCGCATTACGGTTTGGGACAAATCAAAAACTCTCTCAACGAACGCGCCGCCGCGCTCGATCACTTTCGCCAAGCCGTCACGTTGTATCCCGAATATGGCTTTGCGCATTACGCGCTCGGTCAGGCGCTGCGCGATCTGGGGCAAACGGCTGAGGCCAAACATCACCTCGCGCTGTCACAGCAATATCGCTTTCAACGGCCTGCGTTGGATGATCCGTTGCTCGCGGCAATTGCCGCACTCAACGCCAGCGCCACTGACTTGCTGGCGCGCGGTGTCGCCCTCGCCGGTCAGAACAAGCTGCCCGAAGCCATCGCCGCGCACGAACGCGCAGTCGAAATCAATCCGCAACTCGTGCAAGCGCACATCAATCTGATTTCGCTCAACGCCCGCGCGGGGCAGATGCAGCAAGCCGAAAAGCATTACCGCGCAGCCGTCGCCAAGAATCCCAATCTGGCTGACAGCCATTTTAATTACGGCATCGTGCTGATGATGGCCGAGCGGTATGCCGAAGCCGCTGCCGCGTTCAAAGAGAGCCTCGCGCGCAATCCGTTCAATGCCGACGCGCATTACAATTACGGCGCAATCATCGAACGTGATAGTGGGCGCGACGGCAAACTAGATGAAGCCGCGACGCACTTTCAGCAAGCGATTGCGAATAATCCTGAACATCGTTTGTCGCGCTTTCATTGGGCGCGCTTGCTGGTGCAACAAAACAAACTCGACGAAGCTATCGCGCAACTATTGCAGACGATCAAGGTGGAAGATGACGAAACGCCGCGTTTCACTTATGCGTTGGGCGCGACGTATGCACGCGCGGGCGAGAAAGCAAAAGCGATTCAATATCTGCGCGCGGCGCGTGAGCTCGCACTCAAACGCAGACAAACTGATTTGGCTGCGACTATTGAACGCGATTTAGCCAAAATGGAATAAAGACAAAATGTTTCTTAAATCAAAAGGCAAAAGGCAAAAGGCAAAAGGCAAAAGCGTGGAACTTATTTTTTCTTTTCTTCAGAAGAAAAAAGTGAAGAAAGAAAAAGTGCCGACCTTTTACCTTTTGCCTTTTGCCTTTTGCCTTTTGCCTTCAGGTTTTCTGCCTTTTGCCTTTTGCCTTTTGCTTTTAAGCCCTTTGGCGATTGACGCCGCGGAACCAAGCAAGTTATTCCGCGATGTGACAACCGAATCCAACTTGCGCTTTCATCATTTCACCGGCGCGACGGGCGAGTTGTATATGCCTGAAATCATAGGTTCGGGCGGAGCGTTGTTCGATTACGACAACGATGGCGACCTCGATGTTTACCTGATTCAAAGCACGTTGCCCGAAGGCAAACGGATGAGTGACGCGAGCTATCCGCCGTCTGCCGGATGGAAGCCAGGCAATCGGCTCTTTCGCAACGAACTCATCCCGTCAGGCAAGTTGCGCTTCACCGACGTGACCGACAAAGCGGGCGTAGGCCACATCGGTTATGGCATGGGCGCGGCGACGGGCGATATGGATAACGATGGCGACCTTGATCTTTACGTGACGAATCTCGGCAGCAATGTTCTCTATCGCAATAACGGCAACGGCACATTCACCGACATCACCGCCGAAGCCAACGCCGATGATCCACGTTGGAGCGCGAGTGCGGCTTGGTTCGATTATGACCGCGATGGCGACCTGGATCTGTTCATCACCAATTACGTAGACTTCACTTACCGCAACCACAAGCGATGTTTCGCGCCGACGGGCGAGCCTGATTACTGCACGCCGCGTGCTTACAACCCGTTGCGGCATCGCCTATTGCGCAACGAAGGCAAGCATCGTTTCGCTGACGTATCCGCTGAGTCCGGCATCGGTTCAATCGCCGCACCGGGCTTGGGCGTGACGTGCGCAGATTTCAACGGCGATGGCTGGCTCGATGTTTACGTCGCCAATGACGGCGCAGCGAATTTGTTGTGGATGAATCAGGGCAACGGCAAATTTGAAGAAGTCGGTTTGCTGGCAGGCGCGGCTTACGGGATGGACGGCACACCACGCGCGGGGATGGGCGCGACGGCAGGCGATTTCGACAACGACGGCGACCAAGACCTATTCGTCACCAACCTCACGCGCGAAGGCAGTACGCTGTATCGCAACCAATCAGACAAAGGGGGCAAAGGCGAATTTCACGATGCGTCAGATGCGTTGGGTATTACGAAATTCAGCTTTCTCTCAACTGGCTTTGGCGTGACGTGGTTCGATTATGACAACGACGGCTGGCTTGATCTTTACGCGGCGAACGGCGCGGTCACGATCATGCCAAAGCTAAAAGACACGCCTTATCCGTTCGCGCAACCCAATCAGCTCTTTCACAACGAAGGCGCGAAAGGCTTCACTGAAATCACCGCAGAGACAACGTCCGAAGTCAGTCGCGGCTTGGCGGCGGGCGACATAGACAACGACGGCGATTTGGATTTGCTCGTGACCAACAACAACGGCCCTGCGCGGTTGTTATTGAATGAAGCAGCCAAAGGCCGCCACTGGCTGGCCGTTAAGTTGGAAGGCGTGAAAGACAATCGCTTCGGCCTCGGCGCAATGGTGGGCGTGACGTTGCGCGGCGGCAAGACGCTGTGGCGACAGGCGCGTACCGATGGCAGTTATCTCAGCGCGAGTGATGCGCACGTGCATTTCGGTTTGGGTATGAATGCGATGATTGAAAGCATTCAGGTGCGTTGGGCGAGCGGCGAGCAGGAAACCTGGCAAACGATTAAAGCTGATAAACTTGCTACCTTACGGCAAGGAACCGGCAAGCGAACGGCTCGCTGATTCCCGTCCATTACTCAAAATATTCAGCCATCTTCTTGCGCAGAAACGCGACGGACTCTTGCAAATCGCCCATTCCATTTTCGCCATCTTCGATAGAAATCCAGCCGTTGAAGCCCTCCACTTTCAACGTCGAGAAGATCGCGTCGTAATCATTCAAGCCCTTGCCGATGACGCCGTGCTTGAGATTCTTGGCGTAACCCACTGAACCGTCCTGCGACTTCAAATCTTCAATCGTGCCGCTGATCAAATAACGGTCAGAGGCGTGCATCGTGATGACGCGATGTTTGACGGCGGCCAGCACGTCGAGCGGGTCTTCGCCGCCGATGATCGAATTGGACGGATCGAAATTCACACCGAACCAGGGCGAATCTTTCAGCGTCGGATGATTGATGATGTCGAGAAAAACAGGCAGGTGTTGCGCAAATTCGGGGTACTTCCAATAACCGTCTTTGTAGTGGTTCTCAATATTCAAAACGATGTTGCGTTCAGCGGCGTAAGGAATCACGGCGTTGATGCATTCGACCGTGTAACGCACGCCGTCTGCACGCGATACGTCTTCGCGGCGCTGGCCTGACAACACGCGGCAAAACTGCCCGCCGAGTTGCGCGGTCAGGTCAATCCAGAAACGTTCTTTTTCGAGTTCGGCCTCGCGCGCCGCTGCGTCGTGTTGGGTGAAATCAGGTGAACAGCACATCATCGGAATCGCCAACCCAAGGCTATCGGCGTGCTGTTTGATCTTCGCAATATAATCCAGCTCGAAGTTGGCAAAGAAGCCCGGATACATCTCAACGCCGTCAACGTCGAGCGTCGCGGCGAGATCAATCCAATCGAATAAAGACATCGTGCGATGTACGCACAAGTCGTCCATGAAACCTTTGGGAAAGACAGAGAGTTTTGCCATTGAGGGAGATAAAACCTTTCAGCTATCTAGCCGAGCCATTTGTCGGTAAGAACGCACCAACGTCGAATCGTCAAAGGCGATCTCGAACTGGCGCAGCCAATCTTGAACGTAAGTATGATCGAGAGTTTTCCTTTGTCGGCGAAAGATGCCGGGCAGGTCGTTTTGATCGCGCGGTCTGATCGAGATCATCTTGTAAACGATCAAATCTTCGGCTGAACAAACCACCAGTTTAACGCCTGGTACTAGCTCAAGCTCCTTGCCGCGACTGATGGCGCTATGATCGAAGTGCGTTTCGGCCAGCAACAGGTCTGTTCGTTCGTCCTGTTCGTCATAAGTATAAATGAAGCCTTTCAATCGTAGCGTCTCAAGTGGAGTATGCGGCGGGTCGGCTTTGGGACGATAGTTGGGGGGCAAGACGGCCAGCAAATGTTCGGCTTGTTCGCGTTGCAACAATACTTTCAGGTCGGCATCTTTGGTAACACGCGCGTCTCCCCAGACGGCAACGGCGATGCCGCCAATGACGACAGATTCGATGCCTACTTCTAGTAAGGCTTTCTGCAAGCGCGCGGCGCTCTCAAGCAGGTTCAACGGTGTTTCCATATTGCTCCTGTCGCCAAGTCTCGAACTTACGTAATTTGTCCTGAAGCTCAGTTAAATAAACAGTGCGATCCGTGCGAAAGATTTCTCGTGTTTCCTTGATGAGGGGCGCAAAAGCATTAAGCAGCGAAAGAAAGTCTTTGACACTTTGTTCGATAGTCATTTTTTCGGCCAATCGCTCGGCCTCCTGCTCTTCCATACGTGCGATTTCGTCCCATCCTTCACGCAAGGTTTTTAGTTCTCTCATAACTGAATTGTCTCACTGATCGTGCTTTGCGCCCAAATCCATTTTGTTGCTGCGATACGGACGGTAATCGCGCCCCCAATCTACGCCGATGACTTCCATGCTGAGGTGTTCGCCGTCTACGCGGACGTGAACGTAATGAAACGCGCCGTCGCCCGGTTCGTAAGGCGGTTTGGCGATGCGTTCGAGTTGAACTTTTTCGGCTTCGTACTGGCGAATGTAAGGCCGAATGTCGGGGTCGCCCGCATAAGCATACAAAGGCGCGCCGCCTCCACCCGTGACGATCTGGTCGAGGCGCTGCTTGCCCATCACGTCTTCGTAACGTTCGACCCAATGCTCAAAGAAATGTTCGTGTCCGGCAAAAAACGCTTTGACGTGATGGCGGCGAAAGAGCGGCATATAGCGATCGCGGATGATCTGCGTTTGCTTCTCGACGTGCGCGCCGCCGTGCGGGCCGGAAGAGAACGCCGGATGATGTGCGTAAACAATGACGTTGGTGAAGCGCGTGCGATTCAATCCTTCGAGTTGGTTTCTGACCCATTCAAATTGTTTTTCATCGCCCGCGATGTTCGAGTCGAAGCCAATCACGAACGTATTGCCATACGCGAAAGAAAACACGGGATAGCCCGTCAGGCGGCGCGGCGAACCGTCGGGTGGCAGCAGTTCGGCGTTGACGGAGTAAAAGTTCCGCAACCCGATTTGGCGTTGCGCGTCTTCGTGTAAGTCGGCGCTGGTCAGGTCGTGATTGCCGGGCGCGAGGTAATAAGGCACTCCGGCATCCTGCGTGAGCTTGTTGATAATGTCGGTATAGCTCACGTTCCATTGCGCGGGGATGCGTCCGTTGGCTACGCCATCGCCTGATTGGATGACGAAGCGCACCGGATACGCTGAGTTCTCGAGCTTCTTGATGCTTTGCACCATCGCATTGACAACCATTGAATGTTCGGCTTGCAATTCATAACCGTCGCGTCGTCCGCGCGTGTCGCCATAGACGAAAAAAGAAAACTTCGTTACGCCTGCCGAATCGGCTTCGCGCGGCAATGGATGGCGCGGCGCTTTGATGGCGCGCACGGGTTCGTTGGCATTTGCCGTAGTCGCTTGCGCTAACAGGTTTTGCGACAGCGCCAGCGCGGTGAATGCAATCAACGCCAAGCGCAGAGAGGTGCGTAAGTTCATAGAATTTTTCAGGAAAGTCATTGCCGCCTCGTTGTGGGTGAAAGTGCGGCTACCTTAAAACAGAAGCAGTCACGCGCCAAGTGGTTGCGTGCATTTGGTAACCTTGCGTTTGGGCATTTGGTAAAGAAGATAAAGAGAAAAGAACCAAACCACCGATGATTCAATCGCTTTCAGAAAAATGGGACTGGCAAAACGCTGACGTGCGGGCGTGGCAAAACGAAAAGCTGCGCGCGCTGTTGCGCGAACTCGACGCCAATCCGTTTTATCGAGACAAATTCAACGCAGCGGGTTTGACGATGTCTGACGTGCGCGGCTTGGCAGATTTGGCGCGGTTGCCTTTCACGACCAAAAGCGAACTCGCCGCCGAGCAATTGGCGCATCCGCCTTATGGTCGCTTGCTGACTTATCCGCTTTCGCATTATCGCTACTTGCATCAGACCTCTGGCACAACGGGGCGTTCGTTGAAATGGCTCGACACGGCGGCGGACTGGGAAGCCTTCACGCGCTGTTGGGCCGAAGTTTATCGCGGCGCAGGCGTCAACGAGAACGATCTGGTCTTTCTCGCGTTTTCGTTTGGGCCTTATGTCAGCCATTGGACGGGCATTGACGGCGCGCGCCACATCGGCGCGTTGACGTTGTCGGGCGGCGGCATGGGTTCGGAGCAACGCTTGCGCACGATCATCGAAAACCGCTGCACGGTGTTGGTATGTACGCCGACTTATGCGCTGCATCTGGCTGAAGTCGCAACGCAAATGGGTATTGATCTGGCGGCGTCCGACATTCGCCTCACGATTCACGCGGGCGAGCCGGGCGCAAGCGTACCCAACGTCAAACGCCGCATCGAAACCGCCTGGGGCGCGCGTTGTTATGACCACGCAGGCGCGACCGAAGTCGGCGCGTGGGCTTTCGACTGTCAGGCCGAAGATCACGACATGCATCTCAACGAGTTCGAATTCGCCTTTGAAGTGATTGACTCGAACACTTGTGCGCCAGTCGCTGAAGGCACGCGCGGCGAGTTGGTCATCACTACGTTGAGACGCACGGGAATGCCGGTGTTGCGTTATCGCACGGGCGATCTGGTCGAACTGACCACTGCGCCCTGCGCGTGCGGACGCAAGCTGGCGCGCATCAAAGGCGGTGTCATCGGTCGCGCTGACGATATGTTGAGCGTACGCGGCGTCAACGTTTATCCGGCAGCGATTGATAACCTGATTCGCGCGCTGCCCGCCGTGATTGAATACGAAGTCGAGATTCGCCGCGTCGCCGAAATGGATGACCTGTTGCTGAAAGTCGAAACGACGGGCGCGCAATCGTTCGCTGAGATAGAGCGCGCGATCCTCACGGCGTTTCGTTCGCAACTGAACATTCGCGTCAACGTGCAACAGGCCGAAGCAGGCAGCTTGCCGCGTTATGAATTCAAGGCACGCCGCTTTAAGCGCATCGCAGAATAAACGCGGCGTGTCAGTAGCCCGCGCGTAAGCAAGGGCTGCCTCGGCGCTTTACGTTTGGAAAGACGTAAGGCAATCCCTACAATTCAAACCAAGATCAACGCGAACTCATAAAAGCAATGGAACTCGAAACTACCAACAACAAAACCGAAGTCGGCAATTATTTCGTCTCTAACTATCCGCCGTTTTCCCAGTGGAAGCCTGAAAACATTGGCGACGCGCTGACGGCACTGCAACAACCCGCGCAAACCGAAAAACCGCTTGGCCTTTATATTCACATTCCGTTTTGCCGCAAGCGGTGCAAGTTTTGTTACTTTAAGGTTTATACCGACAAAAACGCGGGCGAGATCGAGCTTTACCTGAACGCGCTCATCAAAGAAAACGAAATCTATAGCCGGATGGCGGCGTTGCAGGGGCGGCAATTGCGGCTGGCTTATTTCGGCGGCGGCACGCCTTCTTACCTGAGCGAACGCCAACTGAATTATCTGATCGAAGGCTTGAATCGCAACGTGAGTTGGGCGAATGCAGAGGAAGTTACGTTTGAATGCGAGCCGGGCACGTTGCGCAAGTCGAAACTCGAAACGCTCAAGCAAATCGGTGTCACGCGCCTGAGCCTGGGCGTAGAGCATTTTGACGACGACATTCTCGCCGCCAACGGACGCGCGCATCTTTCCGCTGAAATTTATCGCGCTTATGAGTGGGCGCGCGAAGTTGATTTCGCGCAAATCAACATTGACCTGATTGCCGGAATGATGGGCGAAACCGACGAACGCTGGCGCGAAACCGTGCGCCGCGCGCTTGAACTCGAACCCGATTCGCTGACGATCTATCAGATGGAATTGCCTTACAACACGGTGATCTCAAAAGAAATGATCGAGCAAGGCTTGGATTCGCCGATTGCCGATTGGCCGACGAAACGGCGCTGGATTGATTACGCCTTCGAGCAATTTCAAGCGCGCGGCTATCGCGCGGCGAGTGCTTATACGTTGGCTACGACTAAAAAGCCTGTGCGGTTTATTTATACCGACAACCTCTGGCACGGCGGCGATATGATCGGACTCGGCGTCTCGTCCTTCTCGCATTTCGACGGCGTACACTTTCAAAACGCGCCGCGTTATGAAGATTACCTGAAAGGTTTGGAAGGCGATCAATTGCCGCTCTGGCGCGCGTTGCGGCTGACGCCTAAACAAAAGCTGATTCGTGAAATGATCTTGTTGCTCAAGACCGGCGCGATTGATACGCATTACTTCCGCGACAAATTTGCCGTAGACATCTGGCAAGAGTTTCAGCCGGTTTATGAAGGGCTACGCGACGACAAGATGCTGCAACGCAACAACGGCATGATTGAACTCACGCGCCAAGGCTTGCAGCAAGTAGATCATTTGTTACATCAATTTTTTGAACCGGAACTGAAATCAGTTCGCTATGTTTGAACTCGTAGCGCGGACTTTAGTCGGCGGACGTAGCGCGGACTTTAGTCGGCGCTACCTTATCTCAATATGAACACCAACAACTTTGACGTAATCGTAATGGGCGGCGGCCCCGCTGGCAGCACCGCCGCAGGCTTGCTCGCGCGCGAAGGCCGCAGCGTAATCGTTTTTGAAAAAGAACAGTTCCCGCGCCATCACGTCGGCGAATCGCTGATGCCCGATACCTTCTGGACGTTTCAGCGATTGGGCGTATTGGACAAACTCAAACAAAGCCCGTTCGTGCGTAAATACAGCGTGCAATTCGCCAATCAAGTGGGACGCGAGTCGCGTCCGTTTTATTTCTTTGAGGCCAACCATCACGAGAGCGCAGTGACGTGGCAAGTGACGCGCGCGCCGTTCGATCAACTGTTGCTCGAACACGCCGAATCGCAAGGCGCAACGGTTCATCAAAAGACGCCGATCAAACAGGTTCTCTTTGAAGGCGACCGCGCCATCGGCGTCGAAGTCTTAACGCCCGCCGGTGAGTTGCAGCAATACTTCGCCAAAGTCGTAGTGGACGCGACCGGACAAAACGCCATCTTGTCGAACAAATTTCGCTGGCGGCAACGCGATCCAAAACTCAAGAAAGCCGTGCTTTATACCTATTACAAAGGCGCGCTGCGCGAACCTGATTTGAATGGCGGCGCGACAATGGTGTTGCGTACGCAGTCGGGCAGCAACGGCTGGTTCTGGTATATCCCGCTCGAAGACGACCTCACCAGCGTAGGCATCGTGGCTGACCCCGAATATCTGGTGAAAGGACGCGGGCAGGATTTGGCGAAAATCTTCGACGAAGAAGTCGCAAAGTGCATCGCCTGTCACAAGCGCGTCGAGAACGCCGAGCGCGTAGATAAAATTTATTCCATCCTCGATTATTCCTATCGCTCGAAACATTTCGCGGGCAACGGCTTCATGCTGATTGGCGATGCTTACGGCTTTCTCGATCCGATCTATTCATCGGGCGTGCTGCTGGCCTTCAAGATGGCTGAACTGGCGACCGATGCGATTCACGATGCATTTAAGCACGACGATTTTTCGGCGGCGCGGCTGGGGCAGTTCCAGCCCAAACTCGACAAGGGCATCGAATCCATGCGCAAGCTGATTTATGCGTTCTATAACGAAGATTTCAACTTCGCCAAGTTTTTGATGAAGTATCCCGAACATCGCAGCAACGTCATCGGCCTGTTGATCGGCGATGTCTTCCGCGACGGCGTAGACGATATTTACGATCAGATGAAAGATTTCGCTGAGATTCCGCCGCCGATTTGGGAACAGTCTGCGCAACCCGTCGCACCCAATGAAACACTGGGCGCGCAATATCTGAGCTTTGATGATCGCGCCCTCGCGCA